>DATJKB010000425.1:0-31473 GCA_035491875.1 Pyrinomonadaceae bacterium
AGTCCGTAACGAACAGCGCGCCACTTGTTCTCCTGAATCAACATCCGTCGATACAGTCGGAATCCAAGGTTCTTGTCGATAAGCGTGTTCAGCTTCGCCACAATCGCCTGGAACAGCGCAGCAATTGCAAGCGTGTCGTCGACTCGCGTGGGAATGTCACAAACGCGGAACTCCAGCGTTGGGAAGAACGGATGCGGACGAATGTCCCACCAGATCTTTTTGCCGTTGTCGATGCAACGTGTTTTCACAAGGAGATCAACGTATCGCTGAAATCCTGAGTAGGAGTCGAAGTGATCCGGAATATCAGTTCTGGGAAACTGTTTAAAGATCTCGGTGCGATACGATTTCAGACCTGTGTTGTGGCCCATCCAAAATGGCGACGAGGTCGAAAGCGCGAGGACGTGAGGTAGAAAGTAACGCGCGGCATTCATGATGTGAATCGCACGCTCGCGATCTGCCATGCCGACGTGGACATGGAGACCGAAGATCAGCAACGAGCGCGCGACCGTCTGTAACTCCTGTACGAGTAATTCGTAGCGTTCGTCATCAAAGATCTTCTGGTCCTGCCAGCGGGAGATTGGATGCGTTGAGGCTGCGACGATTGCCAATCCATTCTTTCGCGCAAGTCCTGATATGATGGAACGCAAACGCGTGATGTCCGTTCGCGCCTCCTGAATGTTTCGGCAGATCCCTGTTCCGACCTCAACCATCGACTGGATCATTTCCGGCTTGATCTGCTCACCAAGGAGCATCTTGCCCTCTTCAAGAATTTCCGCGACGTGAGATCGCAGCTCGCGAGTCGTTGGATCGACGATCTGAAATTCCTCTTCTATACCCAGGGTGAATTGGTCAAACATTGTGTGTTTCCTATTAAATCAGGCTTTCAGGCATTTGGCGATCACCTGCCAATCCGGCTTAACTTTTCCGATGAATTCATGGCGCAGATGCCTGAACGCACTCGTCAACGAGTGAACCGGACTGTGGAGGTCGAAGTGCACATACCAAAGGCGCGGTTCGCCTTCCTGGAAAAGAAAATGAAGGACGGCATCAGCTCGCTCCTTTTCATAGAACCCGCCTGTACAATCACTGTGATTCGCAAAGCGACGCGTGAAGTCTGGACGTCGCTGCAAGGTTGATTCGATCATCGGCCAGGCCAGGAACTGAATACCAACTCCGCCCTCACCATAAACGTTTGTCACCTGCTTAACCAAACGCCAAAGGCCCTTCTGGTTGAGACGCCGGGCCAACAAGATAAGAGCCTGTTGCTTGTCGATCGGCCATGAGTCGAATGCCGCTTCATCACTTGGCGCTCCCCATATCCCTACAAGTCTTCCCGTGAGAAGCTCGCGAGTTTCGTGAGATAGGCTTTCCCAACTCAACGTTCTCTCCTGCGAAACGCTTTCACGCATGCCAGATTTCCCGCTCCAACACCGCTCGAGCTTCGTCAGACAAATCGATAAAGCGGACTCCAAGACCTAAGCCCGGATTTCTATAAACAACTTCGGCCGAACAAACTATCTCCTGCGTGCCGATCGGAATCCGGATCATAAGGGTTTGACCTTCCGGAATTTGCGCGCGAGTATTCATGTAAAGACCACCGAGACTGATGTCTTTAGTACTGGCCACGCCCGTCGAATCCTGGCCGCCAAAGAACACGTCGATGATCAGTCGCGACCGATCATGCCGGCGTCGCTCTTCGTGATCCTCCAGCTTAACTTCTCGCTCATTGTCCATTCGTGATGCTCCGGGAGTAGAGTTTATTTCTTGTTAATGACGTAAGTGGGAACCATCCCTCCGCCTGACGTAACATTGGCCAACTCCGTAAACGACAACCGGGTAAAGGCTGAACCGACTTTTCCGTTGAACAGTAGTGGATCGAGATCCACAAGCTGCTCCGCAAACTCAATCCGGCCATCGGCAGTCAACGCCGGAAAGGTCTCGCGCGCAGTGGGCACACGCTCCTGCACCAGGTAGTCGCCGTCCGCCAGTGCGGCTTGCAGTGCCTCGTTCCACTGCGTCTCGTTTGTATTCCAGCCGATAGAGATTCCGTGACCTCCGTAATCATCATTTGGTTTTAGCACTAAACGATCTCGATTCGCCGCCACGAATTCCAACAGTCCAATTTCTTTGCCGAAGTAATCCGTTCCCTCGTCTTTAACTGTTCGTGTCCAGGGAACGTGCGCAGCAATTGCTTCTCGTTCATTTGCCGTGAACAGATCTTTGTGCCGCTGGTTAGTTAGCACGGCAAACAACGCCTTCTTATGAATCAACTTCGAACGAAAACTGTTGACCATGCAAACTGCGCCGGCTTTGTAGGCATTGAGTAGCGCGGGATAGTCCAACATGATCGGCAGATACTCGTTCAAAAGCAGCCGCTTATACACGATGTCAATCTCGAAGTCGTTTCGGCGGAGCCGTCCGTCAGTAAACTCCAACTCTTGTGGAGAACAGATAATTGCGGAGTATCCGTTGTGCTCGAAGAACTCTTTGAATAGTTCAAATTCTGTTTTTGTCGGCAGATCTGCGAGGTCAACAATCGCGATCGTCGGCGGATGATCAGGCCTACGACCCAGGTACTCGACATACGAATCCAGCAAGACTTCCAACATGTATCGCCGCCCGTAAAGAGCCTTTACCTCATACTCTTCCGCAAACTTCTTCATCACCGGTAAGCTGGAAAAAATGTCGTAAGCGGCATCCGCGTAGGCGATCCCCGCGGGGCTTTCTCCATTGAGCTCTACAAAACTGTAAGCGCTACTCGTAAGAAAGGAATCAAGGCGGGCGGTCGGTGAAACGGCGGCATACCCGGGATCGATTCGTACCAATTCGCGTTCGATTTGAGTCAAACCCAATTCAGTAACGATCGAATCGTTCCTTACTGCCGCATCTTTCACTTTTTGGATCGCTGACCAAACAGTTTCACAGATTGAGCTAATACGCTGAAAGTCGTCAGCCGATACAAAATGAGGTCGGAGGTATGGCGATAGTCGGCGCCCACCGAAGATCAGCTTCGCACGCTCTAAACCTTCGTCGAGCATTGCGCGCGAACTTTCAGCGAGCTTTGGATCTGACAGGAGTTCGTGGTAGCGACTAACCGCCTCGGGAAACATATGCCGGAGGTAGCAATCCTCTTCGAGATGTGTGGAACGGACGGGTAGCGTATCACACTATCAGCCGCAGATTTACCCGATCACGCTGATGAGAACAAAACGAGGATACGGGCGACCAACCGATCCTTTTGCGCTGATCTCTGCTTATCCGCGGAATCCGCGGTTGAGTGTATTAGTTCTTCTTGGAGGGTTTCGCGACAGAAACAACCATCTTCTGTTTTTTGCGAACCACCTCGAAATTTGCAGGTGTGGTGGAGTTGGCAAATACTACGTCGCTGATGGGTCCGAGCGCCGGATTTCCATTTATCGACTCGATCACGTCACCCGGCTGCAAGCCAGCTTCGAACGCGGTGCTTCCCGGTTCAACGTAGACAATCAAGAGTCCTGAAGAGGATCCCCAGCGCTCTGCCACTAACCTTCGCAAAGCGATCACTTCCAGGCCCTGATTAACCAACCACCGATTCTTTGGTCCGGTCAGTTTCGTCGTTGCAATGGCCATCGTTTTCTTCGGCGAGGCGGTAAGCGCTACTTTGACTAACTCTTCTGCTTTACTTTCAGGACGCGCGACAGTGAATTCCACATTGCTACTTGGACCAGCTTCTTCGAGCATCCACGAAAAGACCTCGGCGCTCTGAATTGCTTCATCGTTCATTTTCAGAATCACATCGCCGGCTTTCAATTCCGCAAGCGCAGCTGGACTGTTCGGCGCGATTGCGGTGACCAGTATGCCCCAATGGTGTTGCACGAAATTGTTAGCCCTCGCCACTTCCCAACCGTATTGTTGCATCTGGCTGACTTCGAAGAAGCCAACAGGATTTCCTTTCACGCCAAGCCAGGGTTTTGGAACACTCGCCTGCCGAGCAAGAACTCGTTTCGCCGCTCCACGAATTGAAGAAGATGGCAAAATGCTCGCCTCACTGCCTTCAACAGAATCGACGATTCCCAACGTTTCTCCTCTCGCATTCACGGCCACGCCACCGACGTTCGCAGAAGATAATGAACGGAAGCCACGTGCTTTGAAGCGCGCGACGCGACCCTTCCCGGCGAACGTCACGAATGAAACTGTTCCTTGTGACTCACCCATCCGCACGAACAAACTGCCGCCGCCGCTGAATCGTCGCGGTGGTGCCTGCTCTGGGCCAAGCAAACGAACCCCAGTTCCGATGTCAATCGCCTTGTCATCTCTCATCGGCGTTGCAGGTGCAGTGAGCTTTCCGGAGAGCTTGAGGATCGACAAACCAGTCGCGCCGTCTACACCTATGAACCGGGCAATCATTTTCTTGCCTTCAGAATCAATGACCGTCAGATCGGGAGATTGGAACAAGCTTCCCCTATAACTAAAGAACGGGTCTGGCGTGGATGGCGTTGGAGTCCGCGGTGGTGGTGGCACTGGAAATGTGAATTCAACATCGACTTCCGGCAACCTGGCGGCGATCGTTTCACCATCTTCCAAAGCGAGTCCTGCAATGACGTTCGTGTGAACGTCGTCCATTAGCGTGAACGTGTTGTCGAGGCTGGCAATCCCTTCTACTCCCTGCTCACTGTGCAGCAGAAGTCGAAACATCTTCAGTCCGTTTAGACGATGTAGCACCGTCACGACTTGAGGAGTCGTGGCTCGATTCTGTGGCTGTATGGGCGGAATTGGACTCACGGGAGAAACTGGCATTGGTTCTCGCGGGGGAGCGGGAGTCTGCCCAAGTGCCGAGGAACATCCGACAACTACGATTAGTGCTACAAAACTGAACGACTTAAGAATCATGCTAATCCTGCAAACCTTCGTAATTACCAATCGCCCTTCGGTGCAAGTTGGTTCGACGCCATTGTGGGGGTTAATACTCGACGAGATCCAAAACTCACCGTGGGTACTGAAATCGTGCGAGACGAGCCACGTCCATCATCAAGCGATACCTTGAACGATGGCTGCGAAACATCAATGGGAAATGTTTGGTCAATGCTAAGCACCGGAGCCGCAGTATTGCTGGGTTCCCATGTGGTTATCGGTCGCTTAGACGTGGCAATGAGCGGGCGGCGCCGAACATTTTTCTTCACTTCGGTTGGCGAATCAGATCCGGCATTCGATGCTACGGCTACGTCAGGAGGCGCTGTCGGTGCTTCAGCCGGCTTTGCGGGTGTCGTGTCGTTGCTAGCGCTCATTGTCTGGTCGGAGCCAGAAGTCTCTTGCACTGGCTGATTTTGACGAATCATGTAGATCGTTGCTGCAAAGATGAGCAGCATCGCGGCTACAGCCGCACTTCGCATGCGCCACACACGCACTGCCGACATCGACCGATAACTCGCAACGGTGGGATCGTTTGCCAAACGCGCACGTAAGCGAAAATCAAAATCGGGAGGTGCGTTTACGGGTTCCAAACTACCGACAATTTGCCGCAACCTTGTTTCCTTGTTTTGAAACTCCTGACACTCGCTGCAATCTCGCAGGTGTTCCATTGCGCTGCTGCTCAGCGCTGCGGTCAAATCTTTTTCGTCGATTTCGAATCGAACTTGATTACATATGTGATTCATAATTCCTACTCACAAATAAGCGCTCATCTTTTCCCGCAAGAACCCACGCGCTCGGCTGATGCGCGACTTCACCGTACCTTCACTGGTCTCTAGAATCCTCGCGATCTCTTCGTAACTTCTTCCATCCACATCACGCAGTATCAAAGGTGCTCGATACTTTTCGGGTAACGTTCCTATTGCTCTCTGCACGGCGTTTCGTCGTTCGGTGTCGACTAACTCACAATCTTGAAGCGGTCGTTCATCTGGCGGATTCAATTCTCTCGCCTCTGTTCCGTCCTTCGACTGAAAGTATCCGGTTAATGAAACCAGCTTTCGTCGTTTTCGCTTTCGCAACTCGCTGATCGCGAGGTTCGTCGCTATCCGATAAATGTAAGTCGAAAACGCGTAACTCCTTTGATACCGGTCGGCGGCCCTGTAGACCCTCACAAACGTTTCCTGTGCTAAATCAACCGCGCCGTCGTAGTCGTTCGTCATCCGGTAGATGTAACTCGTTATCTGGTTCCGGTATCTACCCACGAGCTCCGCAAACGCATCCTGATCGCCGGTCCGCGTCGCTTCCAGGAGCGCGTGATCGGAGGTCCTATCTTCTATCGACTCCTCCTGCAACGCAGGCGCGAACTGCAATTCATCGATGGTCGATAGAGTACTCATCAGGGCAGGCAGGCTCTCGTCCATTTAGGGAACGTTCTCTTCCGAGAATTCTACTTCTTGCGGGCTCGATAGCGAACGGCCCGCCGGGAGTCGATTATACCTACCCCGACGACCGCCCGCAGGCTATACACGCTTCGAGGGGGCGAGAGTTCCCGAGATGAGAACAAATAGGAGCAGGGGCAGCAGGCAGGAGCAGGAAGACCGGCCGCAGATTCACACAGATAAACACTGATCAGAACCCATCAGAGCTGTTCGAATCGACCGCCCTAACTTTGATCCGTGTTATCTGTGGGAATCTGCGGCCGGTCTTCCTGCTCCTGCCTGCTGCCCCAGCTCCTGTCTCTTACGCTTCGGGATTTTTGAAGATTGAATCGTCGACCTTGGAGCCGTAGGTAACGGTCAGCAGCCGAGTTTCCTGGGTTTCCCGGCCATCCTCGAGCAAAACAGTTCGGTAAGGTACCAGCGTTTGCTGGACGACTCGATAATCCATGAACTTTTTGGTGTACTTTACCGGAGTCGCTCCTCGGACTGGCGCTTCTTCATACTCCAACCAAAGTACACGAAGGGTTCTCGTGCTCACGTAAAACCGCGTCTTTCTTTTCTCTTTGTCTTCGACGTCGATGATGTAGAGGTCCAAGCCCTTCTGCTTCTCTTGGCCCGAAAGAGTGACGGTAGAACCGTTTTCCTTGTAGCGGAGCAGCGAATCGAGACTGTGACGGTGCTGTGAGAGGAAACTCGCTGCCGTATCCTCGCGCGGAGTAAATGCAGTGCCATTAATCAGTCCCCAGATTTTACCGCCGCCGTAAACCAGCGAATATTCCATGGTGGGGAGCCTTTGATCTAACCGAATTTTGTCTTTATCGAGATTCTCGCCTCGAACAAACCGGCGCTCAAAATTCGACTCTTCAGTCGCGCCTTCCGGCATATTGCGAGTTACCCGACCACGCTCAACGCCATTTCGACGAATCTGCTCGAGCGCGGGGCGGCTGCCATAGGCGATGATGACGCCTTCACTGATCTGTTCGGCCGTGAAAACACCCTTGGGCTGGTCTTTCTTCGGCTGATCTTTCGGCTGATCCTTCGGCTGGTCTTTCTGCTGCTCTCTTTGCGGGTCTTTCTGCTGATTAGCAGAGTTGACTTTGGTGGTCGGAACCGCGAGGAGGAGGAGAAGCGTAAACGTAATAACGAGAGCTGAAAATAGACGAGGCAAACCAGTAAATCTCCTTAAGGGGCTCAGACTTCCGTGCACACGCGGCAGCCTGATGGTGCGTATCAAAGCGGCGAATTGTAGCATAGGCGTTAGAAAAATCCCCGCCGCCTCCAACCCTTTCGGCTTAATTGATGCGGTCATCGCTCTGAGCGGATGCCTGAAGAAAAGTTGTGACCGGCGGCTCCTTTCGACGAGTTTGACAAGCTTTGGAGGCACAGGTATGGTGCTCAGTTTCAATCGGGCAACGAATCAGCAACTGTCGAGGTGCGAACCCGGTTTGGCAATAATCTAAATCGCCCCACGGGCGTGCTTGAAAGGACAATT
This sequence comes from Pyrinomonadaceae bacterium, assembly GCA_035491875.1. Taxonomy (GTDB): domain Bacteria; phylum Acidobacteriota; class Blastocatellia; order Pyrinomonadales; family Pyrinomonadaceae; genus PSRF01. The sequence goes on from DATJKB010000425.1 coordinate 7,819, forward strand.
TCGAGAATGAAGCGAGTAGGTATTCTGGTAGGCCGCGAAAAGACATTTCCGGAAGCGCTAATCGCCGGGATAAACGAGCGCGGACAAGGCGAGGTTGTCGCCGACTATATAAAGCTGGGTGGAATTCAACACGACGCACCGCCGAAATATGACCTGGTGATCGATCGCATTTCACATGAAGTTCCATATTACCGCGCGACGCTGAAGCGGATGGCCCTCGAGGGCACCATCATCGTCAACAACCCGTTTTGGTGGTCGGCTGACGATAAGTTTTTCAACTATTCGCTTGCAAGCAAACTTGGTGTGGCGGTGCCCAGAACTGTTTTGCTACCGCAGAAAGATTACATGGAAGGTATCGTCAGCGAGAGTTTGCGAAACCTTGAATTCCCATTGGATTGGGACGGCATCGTTGAATACATCGGATTCCCGGCCTTCATCAAACCATTCGACGGCGGCGGCTGGAAAAACGTTTCAAAGGTTAACTCAGTCGAAGAACTGCTGACTGAGTACAACAAGACCGGCACACTCTGCATGACGCTCCAGGCTTCGGTGGAGTTTGACCAGTTCGTTAGATGCTACTGCGTCGGACAGGAAGACGTGATGATCATGGCTTACGATCCACGCAAACCTTACCTGTCGGGTGAACAGTACGTTCATAATCCGGATTATCTTTCTCCGCAGTTGGCTGAGCGAGTCAAGAAGGACGTCAGAACGTTATGCACTGCTCTCGGCTATGACATCAACACCGTCGAGTTTGCGATCAAGGACAATGTTCCCTACGCAATTGATTTCATGAATCCAGCACCTGATGCAGAGTTGGCGTCGGTCGGTGAGTTCTATCACACGTGGATAACTCAAGCGGTGATCAACCTCGTCTTCAAGCGACTCCGTGAACAGCGGGAGCGTCCGCGATATCGTTGGGATGCGCTGTTGAACCCTGAGCCCTCGCGTGCGTATGCAGTAGCTTCTGCGGTTGAACAGCAAGCGCGAACGATAAACCCCAAGCCGCAAACCTCTGCAACATCCGAAGCCGCTCCGGAGGCAAAGGCCGTTAAGAATTCAACCAGCGGAGAATCAGGTAAGCGAACGAACAGCCGGCGAAAGAAGTCTGACTCTTAGTCGTAAACTCCAACTGGAAACTCAAAAGACCACCGGTTTCATACCGGTGGTCTCTTAATTTCGGCCTACTACGTTGGGGTTACGTTCTTTTCGCAGTTTCGATTGGCAGGCGCGTGGAATCGACACTTAACCGGAGCCACGCAAGTTGGATTTCCACGCGCCTGCCAATCGAAACTGCGTGTAACAGATAGCGAGCGGCGGTAGGCTGAAATTGAAGCACCACCGACATGAAGTCGGGGAGGCTCCTCCCTCTCTTCAGGCGATCGACCTCGGCTTCGATCTCTCAAATAACATTCGCGTCCCCATCACCGTCAAAATCCACGCGATCAAAGATGAACAGGCGATTGACCAACCTGCGCTTGCCAATGTGATATCGACATAACCTCCGGCAAGCGCCACAAGAATTGCTGCGCTCGTTACTCTCGCTGCCAGTCGTCGCACGCGTGTTATTGTTTGCAGCCAATTGATGCGACGGAGTTCGGTCGCTAGATATTCCTCGTCGTTATTTAAGCGGATGTAATAGTCGGCTTCCCTACGTGCATATCGAGCCAGCGCTTGTTCAGAACTCACGCGTGCCGCTTCATGGTAATGATGAATCACGTGTGCGAGCTTTCCCTCGCGCAAAGCCAAATCCGCAAGACCCAATCTCGCCTTGTAGTTGTCGCGATCGATATCGACAGTTTTTTCAAGCACTAGTCGCGCTTGACGAGCGTCGCCGCACTCCAACAAGCACTCACCGATCAGCGGCAGTAAAACAAGATCGTTTCCTGCTCTCGTGCATGCCAGACGGAGAGCCGCACGGGCACGCGAAAGTAATCGTGCATCAGAGTTGGCACTCGCCTGAGAACGTAATAATCGCGCGAAGTCATAGATCAGCCAGGCCCGGCGTGGCGTAACATTCAGCGCACGCCGAAAAGCTTCACCCGCTTCACGTAAACGGCCAGAAACCCGAAGTTCGTTGCCAAGCCGGCGTAACAGATGTGCGCGTTCGACATCTTCCGCTGAAACTTCAGTCAGCGGGGTATCGGACCGCTCAGTCCCCTTCCCCCCGACCCTAAAATCCGACTTCGCGAGATCCAGAACACGCTCCGGCGCCAATTGTGAAAGCCTGGTCTTACGATTCAAGGAGCCCGGTTCATTCAAATAATCGCGAAGGTCACGACTACGATTATCCAGTTTATCTTCGTGGATTAAGGGAAAGAGTTCGCGCACTACCCGTCGATAGTTTCGGCCGCCGGATGCTATGACAAACTGCCTGCCTTTGCCGTTGATCTCAGTGCGGTAGCGATAACGCACGCTGCCGCCTCGCCTCAGAGTCCGTACGGCTGAAGTCTCTACCGTTTCGAAGTCCGCTACATCAAGACAATTTGGATAGATTCGAAATAGGCGCAGGACCGAAGTGATTGGACCTTGCCGTCTTAGTGAACTGCCATCGAACGCAATGCGGTCGAAGAAGGCGAATAGCGGTATTAGCAACCAGGCCGAAGCGATAAGGATGAGAGCCCAGGCATCGTGATCGGCACGCAGAAGCAGAGCAGAACAAAACGTCACGACACCCGCAAGTGCAAGATAAGGTCCCGGTGAAACTCGCACCGTGGCAACCGCCGGTTTCGCACGCGCGCGCGCACGCTGCGCTTCCGCTTCGGCAATAGCGCTTAGGCTGTCAACCTGTTTTGTTTCGCGCATCTATCGACTGCTTCTCAAGCTTCGACAATCCACCGGTAATTCGATCGTAAAACTGGCTCGCGGCCTGCCTGGTTCAGTGTAGCGTAAGTCAGCGAATTGAACGAGAGTCTCTTCTGTGCAGGCTGGATCTTGTAGACGCGCTACCGGAAAGCGCGCGAAGTTGAGGAAAATTTTGAGTCTACGGTCTTCAGAGATCTGTTGAATCGCCGCCGCCAATTCACCTCCTGGCTTCGGATAGCGGACCAATCGATCGATTGTTCCAGCGTTTTCAAGAATGCCCAGCCTGAAGCGATACGTCGCTCCATTAGTCTCAAAAGTGGAGTCCCAGCGAAAAGGATTTGCAAGCGTCGGCATCACTGCGAGACGTGCAAGAGATTCCTGATACTGACTGGCGATGGCGTTCGCCTGGTTTGTCGCAATCGAAACGGCTTGCCGATGCGCTACTGATAATCCAATCCAGTAAATCGCTACCAGGGTCAATCCACCTATAGCGATCCCTGTGCCCCATCTCTGGCCAGCTTTAAGAACAAACAAAAGAACGAGCATCACCACAACGCCAAACCACAATGCGATCAATAAGTTTGGGTTCGAGATGTCCGCGCGTCTGCCTGGACCAAACGCAATCATCCAACTGAGGATAATCGCCAAAACCAGCCAAAAAATCTTTTGCAGCCTGGTTCGCACCGTCAACAAAAACGAAGCGCCGCCTAAGAACAACCACATGAACGGGTCAACGATGTAAAGCAGATCCCCGTAGAACCAACGCGAATTAAACGGCAGCAGTGGACGAATTCCATAGTTGTTTAGCCAATCAAGGAATGGATGTGTTGCAGTAGCGACCAAAGACACGAGCAATAATCCACGTAGCTGCGCCGTTGGCTCACGACCACGCCACCGCGCAACAAGTCGATCGATAGCGTAGACGAGCACGGGTAACAGTAGCGCGAGACAAATTGTACCTACGATTGAGTGTGTAATGCCTCGATGATGATGAAGTAACGTCCAGCGATCGGCGAAGAGGCCAACGACGACGTCGGAATCAGGAGCATTGGCTGCGAGAATTGAGACTGTGGTCGCTGCAGGCGATAGTCGATCGAGCCCTGCTTTCGCCAATGTGAGGCCCACCAACGAATGAGTCAGATTGTCCATGGGTGAGCTGAGATTAAAGAACCACCTGTACAAAACAGGTGGTCTTCGGATTTATGCAACGGATGTAACGTGTATCGAATATGTCAGCTGGCTTCGGGTGGCAATTTGGCGAAACGATCTGGATCTAAACTCTGCAGCGCAGTTGCAGCCTCGCGCGCCGCAGCTGAGGGTGGCAGCGGCAAATTATCTGGTCCCTTTGCCTTCCGCGAAGCATCAACCAGATTGAAGAGCACGTCGGCTGCTTCTTTCTTCTTTCCCTGTTTCTCGTAGACCTTCGCGAGCTTAAGGTTCGCGGTTTCAGCCGTAACCGCCGGATTGTTTGCACTCGCAAGCGACGCAAAAAGCTGAGCCGCCTCGTCCAGCTTGCCGTCGCTCTCTTTAGTTTGTGCCAGCGCGAACTTGGCCAATGCCGCAACTTCAGGAACGCCGCTGTTGCTTAGCTCGTTCAGGTCGCTAATCCCTTTCGACCGGTCAAGCACGAGCTTGTTAGTTGCTATGAAATACCGAGCCTCGGCCTTATACGGGTCTCCGTATTTGTCAGCAACCTTCTGAAACTCTTCGATGGCTCGTTGGGCGCGCTGTTCTTCGCTGGCAAAGACAGTACCGGCAGTCGGATCCGGAGTTGTGCTTGAGCTGACAGTCGCAGTCGCAATGTCGATTGCACGGCCCAGTGCGGCGCGAGCCTCATCACTCTTACGACCGCTCCACCGCATAAAAAGCAGGATCAATATCCCGGCCAGAACGACACCGCCGAGCGCATATAGGATCGTCCGACCCTTTCCTTCGAGCCGATCAGCCGTACGATCCAGAAGCGACATCGTCGTGTCGCGAAAGCGATCGTGTTTTAACTCCCGGGCACGTTTCTTCTTATACTTTGCCACTCATTTACCTCTCGCAAGTCCACATAGTGAGGAGCGTTCTTTGGGTGTATGATTGAAAAGCGTCACTCTAATGGCGGCTATGAAAAGTTGTCAAGCAGGCCCAGTTTCAGAGATTGCCCGAGGCGACCACAGCTCTTCAGTGTCAGCATCGCGACGCATCTAACCCTCATATGAGATTTTCTTGGGAACAAATCAGCCTCCGGTGTTGTCTAAGCGGATGCCTGTCCGGGAATGGGCGAAGAAGATTAAGTGCTCTGATTCCCGCCCCAGGGGGTAACCGGTGAGCTACGGGGAGCAAATAGCCATCCGAGGGCAGATGAATTTGGAGCAGGTCGCTTCGGCTACCTCGGTGGAGCCTCGGATTCAAGATGGCCAGTTCATTGAAAGATTGAAGCGCGGCGAATCCGCAGCCTTCGAAACACTCGTGAACGAACGCTCTGGAGAAATATATGGTCTTCTCTATCGTCTGACCGAAAATCCGGAGGAGGCGCGAGATTTAACCCAGGAAACATTCTTACGGGCGTTTCAGAGTATTCGAAGTTTTCGTGGCGATTCCGACCTGCGAACCTGGATTTATCGAATCGCAATCAATCAGGCCCGCAATCGTTGGCGTTGGTGGCGCAGGCGGCGTCGCGACTCGACGGTGTCGATTGATTCCACTGACGAGAATGGCAAACCAGCACTGGTTGCCACTCTTAAAGCCGAGAACGTGCAGAGCCCGGAGCAGGACACGCTCGCACACGAACGAGAGCGCATTTTGCGCAACGCATTGAAGGACTTACGGCGAGTTTATCGAGAGACCGTAATCCTGCGCGATATTGAAGGATTTGCGTACGAGGAAATAGCAGTTGCGCTGGACATAAGCGTTGGAACTGTCAAATCCCGACTGGCACGCGGACGCCAGGAACTCCGCAGTAAGTTAGAAGGATCTTTGTAACCCAGGTTCTCCACTTCTTTTGCCGATTAGTTTGACGGCAACGGGTCGAGAATCTGAACTCTGGATAGCTGACCCGCCCCGGCTCACTAAACTCGGTGCCAAATGGGTCGAAGTGAAGAACGGCGGGCAGAGGCTTCCAAAAGGGGAAAGTGAGAGCGTATTTGAAAACGTGGCCAGCAACACCCGTTGGAGCATCGCTCGCATAAGCCTGAACGGTTTGCCTTAAACGTCGAAGTTGCTTCTTTTTCAAAAGGGAGCAGCCGGGGTCGGTCAGCTATCCAACTCTTCGAAGCATCTTCGAAGAATAAGCGGAAGAGTTTCCTATGTTGTGCGAAGAGACTAAACAATCGCTTTCGTTATACATCGACGATTGTGTGTCCTTACCGACGCGGGTAGCGATTGACGAACATCTCGATCGCTGCCCCGTTTGCCGGTCTGAAGAATCAGAGTTACGTTCATTGACCCGTGGCTTGAGCTTGTTGACACGGCCTGCGCCTCCACCCGATTTGGCGATGGCCATTTGCGACACGCTCGCAATCGAGTCAGCAGCTCAGCGTCAGGAACCTGATCCTTCTCTGGGACAACGCATCGCTCGTTTTCTCGAGCCTCGGTTGATGCCTTACACCGTCGGCTCATTTGCATCAGTTATCCTCTTCTTCATGATGTTCACTGCTTTGCGACCGCACTTTGTCGCACTGCGTGAAGCTTCAATTCAAAACAGCGGTGTGATGATCGTCTATCCGCTTTACGATTTGAATCGACCGGTCAACGCAGAGACTTTTGCTGCCAGCCGTGCACCATTCGCGGAGGAGTCGCCAAGCCTTAATCCAGTCGGCTCTCTCGCGGCTCTGACACGGGCGTATGCACACCCGCAACGAGGTGAGCCGCAAGATGGCGACGACATGATCGTGGTCGCAAATGTGTTCAGCAATGGATCCGCTTCGCTGGCCGACGTTGTTCAGGCGCCGAAAGATAAACGCATGCTGGATGAGTTCGAAAGTGCACTGCGTCGGGACCCCGCCTTTGTGCCGGCTTCTTATGATCGTCGACCTGACACAATGCGCGTTGTGTTTGCGGTGCAGAAGGTGGATGTTGACGATAACTTCTAATCTGTAGTGGCGGCAGTTCAGCTTTTCGCAAGCCACCCTGGCAAGTAAAAACGCTCCGGTTTGATCCGGAGCGTTTTGTTTTTTGCGCTGTGACGTAACTCAGGCACGCAAGCCTGGAAGATAATAAACGCTGGCCAGCACATTCAACTCTCTGCGCAACAAGCGCCACTCTTCTTCTACGTCTGCTCTCAAGGTGCGACGCAACATCACCCCGTTGATCTCTGAAGCAATATTCAGGACCTTGATCATTTCCGGCTTCGTTTCAGGGTAATTCTCTTTGTGATCAAACTCTGATCGCAACTTGTCCATCGCCTTTTCAAGATCCTTTGCTCGATCGTTAAGGCGATCTTCTCTGTTAGATCCGTCGAGCGCACTCTTGTCGAGCGCTTTGTCGAACAGTTTGATAAAACTGTCGCTGCGGTCTTCGGCATTCTTGATCAGTTGATTAACTTCCGCTTTGGTCCAAATTCGTCCGCGTGGACCGCGACGTTGGGCCACCAGGGGCATTACCGACGACGCAAGAAGTAAAAGACTGATCGCTACTGAAAACCTTCTGAAAGAAATCATCTTCAGCTCCTTTTCAAATAGTTAGGCGCTTCCATTCAGTACCGTCCGCGGTAGCGGATGGCCGGTGGAACTCCCAAAGCTTGTGATGCTTCGTATCGCATCGGACATTATGACGGACAAGAACCTTCAGGGGTTTGAAATAATTTTCTGATCCCGGCATTGAGTGGTCGCCATCCGCTACCGCGGACGGGACTGAATAGCGTGCGTTTACATACACATTATCGTCATCCGCTCATGTGCAGTTGTGACTTCTGACACTCGCTTGACGCACCGCAGTTCGCATGCTAGTTTGCGTTTTCACCTTTTATTACTGATTCCATGACGTGAATGCTGGGTGAGTTCACGTGGTGACCAGCTTGACTGCAACTGCGCCTCAACTGAAGAAGACTCCACTCAATAATGCCCATCGCCAACTCGGCGGCCGCATGGTTGATTTTGGCGGCTGGGACATGCCCGTTCAGTATCCGGCTGGAACGATCGAAGAACATCTCCGTACCCGAACACATGCAGGATTGTTTGACGTGTCGCACATGGGCGAGATCGATGTACGTGGACGCGATGCCATCGCTTTCGTAAATCGCATCACGTCAAATGATGTAACTAAGTTGATCGATGGGCAGGCGCAATACACTGCGTTGACCACGCCTGAAGGAACGGTTATCGACGATCTACTGGTTTATCGATTGAGCGAAGATCACCTGTTTCTAGTCGTGAATGCCGGAACGACTGAAAAAGACTGGGAATGGATCAAGTCGCATCACGCTGGTGAATCAGTTGAGTTGAAGAACGTCAGCGCTGAGTATTGCCAACTCGCCCTTCAAGGGCCCGAAGCGCTTTCAATCTTGCAAAAGTTGACCGCCGAACCTCTGTCTGAGATCAAGTATTACCACTTCACGACAGGTCAGGTAGATAACGTTGACGGGATCATTTCACGCACAGGTTACACGGGCGAAGATGGATTCGAATTCTACGCCGCCGCCGCTGAAGGCGAACGGCTCTGGAACAAGATTCTCGAAGCCGGGAACCTTGGCTCCGATGACGGAATTCTTCCCGCCGGCTTAGGCGCGCGGAACACGTTGCGACTTGAAGCGGGCATGGCCCTCTATGGCCACGAACTCACCGAGACAACTACGCTACTCGAAGCAAACCTCGGCTGGATCTGCAAACTAGATAAAGGTGATTTCATTGGCAGAGAGACGCTCGCTCGCCAAAAAGAAACCGGTCTGAAGCGTAAGCTCGTTGGATTCGAAGTCACTGAGCGCGGGATCGCACGCGACGACTACGACGTGGTGATCAACGATCAACGTGTCGGCAAAGTCACTTCGGGCAGCCCGGCTCCGTACCTGAAGAAAAATATCGGCTTCGCCTATTTACCGATCGAGTTCACTAAGGTGGGCCAGGAGATCCAAATCGATGTACGCGGTCGACTCATCGGTGCGCAAGTCATCAAGACACCGTTCTACAAACGACAGAAGTAAGGCAGCTGACATAACACGCAATTGTTGGAGGAAGCATGGCAAACGTTCCAGAAGACCTACACTACAGTAAGGACCATGAATGGGTACGAGTCGACGGAGGTGAGGCAGTGATCGGAATCACTGACTACGCTCAGAATTCGCTGGGAGACGTGGTGTATGTCGAACTGCCCAAGCCAGGCGATGAGTTTGGCGCAAACGAATCCTTCGGTTCTGTCGAATCGGTAAAAGCAGTGTCGGAAGTCTTCACTCCTGTTACGGGCGAAGTAACTAAGATCAACGAGTCGTTAGCTGACGAGCCCGAGAAGGTGAATGCCGATCCTTACGGCGATGGCTGGATGATACGCATCCGCATGTCGAATCCGGGCGAGGTCGATAGTCTGCTGACGGCCGCCGAATACGAAGACTTTACGAAAGCTGAGACCGAATAAACTTGCGCTACATTCCTAACTCTCCCGAAGAGCGCGCAGAGATGCTCAGCTCGATCGGGATCGCATCAGCAGAACATCTATTCGATTCAATTCCCTCCGAGTTACGGTTAAAGTCGCCATTAAAAACGCCTCCGGCCCTCTCAGAAATCGAACTGCTGGCGCGCTTTGAACAACTCGGTGCCCGTAACACCGGTGCGAATCGGATCAGCTTCCTCGGCGCCGGCGCGTATTCGCATTACAGCCCCACAATTGTCGATCACATCCTTTCGCGATCTGAATTCTTTACTGCTTACACGCCTTACCAGCCTGAAATCTCGCAAGGCACACTACAAACAATTTTTGAGTTCCAAACACTCGTCTGCCAGTTGACGGGAATGGAAGTCGCTAACGCGTCGATGTACGACGGCTCAACAGCACTTGCCGAAGCTGTGTTGATGTCCGAACGAGTTACGAGGAGATCAAAGGTTGTCGCTTCCGGGGCGATTCATCCTCAGTATCTCGAAGTGGTGCGCACTTATGTGCAACACGCGGGCATCGATTTAGACGTAGTGGCTTTTGACGCGCAATCGGGCATGGCTGGAAAAGAACTTGTCGACAGCATCGATGATAAGACGGCGGCAGTTGTAGTTCAGTCTCCAAACTTCTTTGGTTGTGTTGAAGACCTCGCTGCGTTTGCTACTGCGGCTCGGGCTAAAGGTGCATTACTGGTCGTCGCAGTAACTGAAGCAATCTCGCTTGGATTGTTGAAGTCGCCGGGCGAGTGCGGTGCAGACATTGTTGTAGCTGAAGGACAGTCGTTCGGAGTGCCGCTGTCGTTTGGTGGTCCATACGTTGGTCTGTTTGCGACGAAGGAAAAATACGCGCGACAGATCCCGGGGAGACTGGTTGGCGAAGCGTACGACAAGAAGGGCAACAGAGGTTTTGTGCTGACGCTGGCAACCCGTGAACAACACATTCGACGGGAGAAAGCCACTTCGAATATCTGCACAAATGAAGGACTGATCGCTCTCGCCGCAACTGTCTATCTGGAAACGATGGGCAAACGAGGGATGCGGGAGGTGGCAGAACAATGTATTCAAAAGGCAGCGTACGCCGCGCGAAAGATTCGTGAGTTAAGCGGCTTTGAACTTCCTTATTCCGGTCCTTGTTTCAATGAATTCGTAGTGCGCGCGCCCTCGAATGCACCGGAATTGCTGTCGCGCCTTGGCAAAGAGAAGAACATAGAAGGCGGCGTGGCGCTTTCGCAATTCTTTCCTGCACAAGAGAGAGATTTTTTGGTGTGCGTAACTGAAATAAACACACGCGAACAGATTGATCAATTGGTGGATGGATTGAGCGCGGTGGCACGGTAAATGGCTTTCAACGGAACATCGCAAACTCAACTACAGAGCGGGAGCAAAGCGACCGATTTCAACTAATCATGCACTCAACGCAACTTGAAATCGGTCGCTTCGCTCCCGTTCTGTAGTTGAGTGCGATTGCCAGAAAAGCTAAACCCGATCACGGTATATAGAACTAAACCGCATGGATTCTCAAATAACAAAAGTAACCAGCCACATCAGCCCGAATGAGCAGCTAATTTTCGAACGCTCGCAAGAGGGTCGCATCGGATATCGCTTGCCTGCTCTCGACGTCGATGAGATCCCGCTCGACGATCTCCTCCCAGCCTCATTTCAGCGCGACGATAATCTGGAAGGCATGCCCGAGGTCAGTGAAGTCGACGTGATTCGACACTTCGTTCGCATGTCAACGTGGAATTATTCAATCGACCTCGGCATGTACCCGTTGGGATCGTGCACGATGAAATACAACTCGCGACTCAATGAGAAAGTCGCGCGCATAGCAGGCTTCGCTAATCTTCACCCTTTGACGCCAGCCGAAGACGCGCAGGGCGCACTGGAAGTGATCTACGAGTTACAGCAACACCTTGCCGAGATAACAGGCCTGCCAGGAATTTCATTGCAGCCCGCTGCGGGAGCCCACGGCGAGATGACGGGCATTATGATCATCCGTGCCTTCATCGACGCGCGCGATGGGTCGGCGGGATCGAATCGCCGCGTGATGCTAATACCGGATTCCGCGCACGGCACAAATCCAGCGTCAGCTCATCTCTCGGGTTTCTCAGTTAAAACCATCAAATCAACCGCTGAGGGTCTCACCGATCTCGATCACCTGCGCGAGCTTTGTGCGCCCGGCGACGTCGCCGGGTTGATGCTCACCAATCCGAACACGCTCGGTTTGTTTGAACGAAACATCCAACAGATCTGTCAGATTGTTCATGACGCGGGCGGGCTGGTTTACATGGACGGAGCGAACATGAACGCGCTGGTCGGTGTCGCGCGACCGGGCGACATGGGCGTCGACGTGATCCATCTGAATCTGCATAAGACGTTCTCGACTCCGCATGGCGGCGGTGGTCCAGGCTGTGGTCCTTGCTGCTGCACGAAAGAGTTGGAGCCATTCCTGCCCGTGCCCAGAATCGTGGAGAACGGTGACGGTTATCAACTCGATTATGCTCAGCCAAAATCAATCGGACGTGTAAAAGCATTCTTCGGCAACTACGGCATGATGCTGCGCGCGCTGTCGTACACATTGACCCACGGCAACGATGGCCTCCGGGAAGCAACTGAAGCCGCGGTGCTTAACGCCCGCTACATCGCGCACGCACTCACGTCTGACTACGAGAAGCCTTTCAATAGCCCGCCCATGCACGAAGTTGTTTTCACAGATAAGCGGCAATCGCGCAAAGGCGTCCACACGCTCGACATCGCGAAGCGTCTCATCGACTACGGCTTCCACCCGATGACGATCTATTTCCCGCTGATTGTTCAGGGCGCGATGCTGATTGAGCCGACGGAGTCAGTGGGACGGCAGGAGTTGGATCAGTTCATTGGAGCGATGCGTTCAATCGCAAAGGAAGCGCTTGAAGAACCAGAGACCGTCTTAAATGCACCTCATAACACGCGCATCGGTCGACTGGATGAAGCCGCCGCCGCGCGAAAGCCAGTATTGCGGTGGAAGCCTAGAGAACGGGCCGCAGATTCGCACGGATAAGGAAAAAGAGCCGCAGATTCTCCCAGATGAACACAGATCAGAATAAAAAGAATCATTAACGCTTTTCTACTTTTGTGCTGATCTGTGTGTATCGGTGAAAATCTGCGGCTGTTTCTATCTGTTGCTGGTCTCGATCTTGAGTAGGGCCAGGCGTTCTACAACTCGCCCGTGCATGAGGTGTTCTTCGATAATCTCCGGAACATCATCTTCACGAACCTGTGCATACCAAACTCCGTCGGGATAGACCATCACGGCGGCACCAATCGCGCAAAACCCAACCGAGCCACATTCCGTCAACACAATGCTGCCCTTTGGGTTCTTGCCTTTCTTTTCTTTCCCAAACAATACGCCTCGAGACTTCAGCTCTTTTTCGAAAGCTTCTTTAACCTTCTCGCTATCAACCTTCGAACAGGATTTACCAGTGCAGACAAAGACATGGTATTGAATGGGAGCGGCGGCCACCGGCGCCAGCTCCATTAACTCTTCGCAATCTTCAATAAAAGTTCTGTCACTCACGGTCTAATGCTATCACGACGCCGTGGGGAGTTCGCTATTGGCTATCGTCTAACGATTGGGCGACAAGGTCACCCCGTAGGGGTGCAATGTTCATAGCCAATGCGCCATCAACAACACGCGCACTCCTTTGGGAGTGCCATGCTGCTTCGGTCGGTTGAAGGAGATCATGTGCTCGGCGCCTTAAGATCAAACAGCCGCCAGTGACGTGGCACTCCTAAAGGAGTGCGATTAACCTTGACTTGCTCGATGCTATAAACATGTCACTCCTAACGGAGTGCAGGATGGCTTCAACTGCCCAGCCGGATTTTGCATCTGTCTATAGAGAGGATCGGTTATGACTACAGGTGACGTTGTGAAAAAGTTCTGGTCGTTAATGCAATCAAATGACTTCGCCTCCGTCGGCGAAGTGTTAAGCGATGATTTCGTATTGGAGTGGCCGCAATCAGGAGAACGAATTCGCGGGCGTGAAAACTATGGCGCCATGAATCAAGAGTATCCGGCCCATGGTGTTTGGAAGTTCACCATCAATCGGATTCTGGTCGATGGAGATGAAGCCGTCAGCGACGTATCGGTCACCGACGGCGTTCAGCACGCGCGGGCGATCTCTTTCTTTACGATCTCGAGTTCCAAGATTACCAAGCTGCTTGAATTCTGGCCCGACCCATTTGAAGCACCCGAGCATCGCCGACACCTTGTTGAAATAATGTGAAGCAGCGCGCTTCGAGTGAGTTGCCAGGTTTTGCAAATGAGCTAACCAATTTTGAGCTGATTACTTCTCCGTTGACTTTCCCTGCACGCACGAGTAAAAGTCAGGCACACTTCTTGGTTTTCGATTAACCTTCTTTTGTTCAGAATCAGGAGATCTACTCATGAAACGTCGAGCGTCAGCTTCAATCGTCGTCCTCCTTTTTGTGGTCGCCATCTCAGCCCAAACTACTTGGGATCCGGAGCTTCAAATCAAAGTGAAAGCAGTCGGCTCACCGCGAGTTTCACCCGACGCGAAAAGAATCGTCTATACCGTGTCAGAAGCGGTCATGACCGCAGACAAGAGTGAATTCGTGACGCAGATCTGGATGGCCAATCTCGATACGAAGCAGAATTTCCAACTGACTTTCGGTGACAAGTCTTCAGCCAATCCCAAATGGTCGCCTGACGGCAATTGGATCGCCTTCACCTCCAATCGGAAGGACAACAAGAACAATCTCTACTTGTTAAGCATCAACGGTGGCGAGGCTGAACCTTTGACTGACGTGAAGACTGGTGTCGGCAATTTTGAATGGGCGCCTAATGGCCGCTCGATAGCCTTCACCATGACTGACGCGAAGACTGACGAAGAAGAAAAGAACGACAAGGCGCGAAACGACTTTCGTTGGGTTGACGAAAACATCAAGCTGTCGCGTTTGTACGCTCTCAGTGTTCAGAAGGACAGTAACGGCAAGCGCGAACCGAAAAAGCTAACGACTGCTGATTATCACGTGGGTGACTTCGACTGGTCAGCCGACAGCTCGCGTATTGCTTTTAGCCACGCCAAAACGCCAATTGCAAATGATTGGACCACCGCCGACGTTTCAATCGTTGAACTCGCTAACGGAAAGGTCGCTGTACTCGCCAATACGCCGGCCGCTGAGAGTTCGCCAGTTTACTCGCGTGATGGCAAATCGATTGCGATTCTAGTTAGCGACAACCCGCCGCGGTGGGCACAAAGTGGTTCAATCCAGATCTTTTCAACTGCCGGAGGCCAAGCAAAGACTCTCGCTGCCTCATACGACGGCAGCCCGGGGATCGCTGGCTGGTCGGCTGACAGCAAACGTATCTATTTCACCGAAGCCAAAGGCACTGGAACGCAATTCTATTCCGTGGATATTGCCGGCAATCGGATCGACGAAATCAAAGCTACGACGGCCGTCTATGGAGGCGTGAATCTTAATCGCACGGGCACGACGTTCGGCATGGTGCGCCAGACTTCCGATACACCCGGCGAAGTTTTCGTGTCGTCAGTGACAAACCTGGAGCCGCTGCAAATCAGCAGCGCAAATCGTGATCTAAAGCTCCCGCCAGTGGGTAGAACCGAAGTTATTAGTTGGAAGTCGAAAGACGGTAAACAGATTGAAGGGCTATTAACTTATCCGACCGGATATCAAACCGGTCAACGGGTGCCGTTGATTTTAAACGTTCACGGTGGACCAGCCGGCGTATTTCAACAGGCGTACATCGGCGGTCGTGGTGTATATCCGCTGGCTACGATGGCCTCGCGCGGTTACGCGATCCTTCGTCCCAACCCACGCGGATCTAGCGGCTACGGCGTTGAATTCCGCCGCGCGAATTTGAAGGACTGGGGCTTTGGCGACTATCAGGATCTAATGGCCGGCGTTGATAAAGTTATCGAAATGGGCGTCGCCGATCCGGAGCGACTGGGTGTTATGGGCTGGAGCTACGGCGGATTCATGACCTCCTGGATCGTTACTCAGACAAATCGCTTCAAAGCTGCATCAGCGGGAGCGCCGGTAACGAATCTCATGAGCTTCAACGGCACCGCAGACATTCCGGCGTTCATTCCTGATTACTTCGGCGGGCAGTTTTACGAGGCGATGGACCTCTATCAGAAGCATTCGCCGATCTTCAACGTCAAGGGTGTCGTGACGCCAACAATGATCCAACACGGCGACGCTGACGTTCGCGTTCCGATCTCACAAGGCTACGAGTTTTACAATGCACTGAAAGTGAAAGGCGTACCGACGCGAATGATTGTGCTGCCTCGTCAACCCCACGGCCCAACCGAGCCGAAGATGCAGCTGGCAGCGATGAAAGCGAACCTCGATTGGTTCGATAAGTACATCGGTTCAAAACGCGAAACTTCAAAGAACTGAGTGGAGCGCACAGCGGGAATACTGGGGGCGTCCCAACGAGGACGCCCTTTTGTTGACCACGCTCCCCACGAACGGCCAATTACAAAGCAGCCGTCGTTAACCGTTTCTTCAAACTTCATTGTAGAATGACGCTACAGGCTACAAGGCCTGACTCCTGTAAGACGTAGAAGGCAGAATGTAAGACAGTCGATTTATGGCAAGCGGCCTGGTTATTCATATCTCGTCAGGCGAAGACAGGCACACCGAAATCCTCACGGACGACCGGATACGCATCGGCACCACTGAAGATTGCGAACTGCGCCTAAGAAGTTCCAGCCTACCTAAAGAAGTAGCAAATTCAATCGTAATTGAGTTGGCTCGCTATGGGTCGTCGTATCGTGTCGCGGACTTCGAAAAGGAGCTGCAACCGACCCGGAATGGCGAGGCACTCGCTGTCGATGATGAGATCCGCGACGGCGACGACATTCGTCTCGATCATTCTGGACTGTCTTTACAGTTCTTTCGCGTACGCGCTTTGCCGGCCGTTATTCCTCAAGGGTCGCGCGAAACACACGTTGCGCCTTTTATCGAAGCTGCCGCAATTGAATCCGCCGCGACGGCACGAAGAGACGATGCCAAAGTTTTCCTGCGAGAGTTCACCCGCGAACTGGTCCGCGAGATTAAACCAAGCACCAAACTGATCACGCTTGCGATGGCTCTTCTGCTGGTGGGTGGCGTGCTCTACATCGGCTTCGCGATGTACAAGGAAGTTCAGCGAAGCCGCCGTCTCATCGATGAGCAGAAGGCGGCGTTGGGCCAGATGAAAGATCAGGTCAAGAAAACGAACGATCAGCTTTCTGATCTGGGCCGCTCAAACAAAGAGATTCGCGATAGTCTTTCGCTTGCGGTGAAGTTGCGTAGCGATTTTGGAAACGGTGTTTGCCTGATCGCGGGGTCGTTCTACTACGTCGAATCAGGGACCGGGCGCCCACTGCGCAATGCCGTCTCCCAAACAAACGAAAGCGGCGCTGTGATCCAGAGCGGTGAGCCGGGAACGCTGACACCTGAAGGAAACGGATCAATCGCCGAATTCGAATTCGTAGGCACGGGCTTCCATGTCGGCAATGGTTATGTGATCACTAACCGCCATATCGTTCAGCCCTGGCTTGCTGACGACAAAGCACAGGGCATTGGCAATAGTGTTCGCGGGCAACCGCGCTTGAAAAAACTGACAGCCTACTTCCCTGATCTACCCCAACCAGTGGTGCTGAAATTCAAAGCTGCCGCGTCCAGGGACGATCTGGCGATCTGTCTACTCGATGCTACAGAGATTCCACAAAATATTTCAGTGCTGCCACTGGAAACCGATCCGGATGCAGTGGCAGTCGGCAAGACTGTCGTGATGATGGGTTATCCATCCGGTCCTGACCGTCTGCTGGCTATACTCGACGACGCGGAATCCCGCAATATTCAGCAACGCTACGGATCGCTGGAAGCTATCCTGGGCCACCTCGCTGAAACCAGGCGTATCAATCCAGCTACAACTCAGGGCAGCATCACCGACCTGGATGTGCGACGGATCGCTTACGACGCACGTACGGGGGAGGGTGGGTCCGGCGCACCTTTGTTTGGACCATCTGGCCGCGTGATCGGGGTCAACTTTGCAATGTTCACTGAGAACCAAGCGTCTAATTTCGCTGTCCCAATTCGCTATGGCCTAAGCCTCCTCGAACGTAACGGCTGGCAACCACCGCCACCACGAGACGCCAAAGAATTAGAAGCTACCACCAACCAAGCCAAATAAGACGGCAACTCTTCGGCAGACGCCGGGCATCCGAAATCGGAATGTTTCAATTCGTTTTCCATCATAGCCCCGAATTGAAATGCGTCAGACTGACCTAAACTTTTGGTATATTGTCATTTCGGGGTCCTGAGGCACACATGTTGCTCGGTAGAAGGGACCAGAACGACGTTTCTGAGTAATTAGATTGTTGTAAGAGCCAGGAGTGCAGGAGAAACTTCTCAAGTGCCCAGAAACTCTTGCTTCGGCTTAACGCCCCTGACGCAAGCGATGAACATTCCCACGATTCGCAACCCTCGTCTAGCCTTTTGTCTCTCGATTCTGCTCCTGATCACCCCCCTGGTGCAGACGGTTTCGAAGGGCCAGGAAACTGTCCAACAGACGGTTGGCACTGCCACAGCGCCTGACGTGTCGCAGCTTATGCGACTCGAGAAGATGGATATTGCAGGCGGCGGTGAACTCATCACGGTCCATGCCAAGCTGCTCGGCGTACCATCGGAAACCGAAGATCAATGGGTGCCGCTGGTTTCGATTCTGAAAGACACGCTGGGCGATCAAAATTCCGACAACGATCGACTGCGATATGTTTGGCCGCTGACTTACACACGACCAACCATGAAGCAAAGGGTTGCGGCTGCAATTCCCTTCTTCTACACCCGGATCGAAAATAAAACGACTTCGTCGCAACGCCCGCCGCCGGCGGCATTCGACTTTGCCGCTCCCGAGAAAGTTGTGTGGGACAAAATCTTTTGGACGGCGCTCCAGAGCATACTGCTCAATCCGTACAGCATTGCCGTAAAAGCTTCCACGGATTCATATCGCCGAAACGTGAACGACTATCGTAAGTCGCACATTATTCGGGCAATCTCAGTACTGACTCTGTATCAGGCAGTTAGTGGGGAGTCGGCATTCTCTGAAAGAGAGATGGCGGAGATGCAGGCGCGCCTGATGCTGAGTGACAAGATGTTTGGCGGCATCGTCGACGATTCACATCTTCAGCGGTACTACGAAAAGCAGTCGACCGCAATAAAAGACTTTCGTGGACACAACTGGGAATTGCTGCGACAGCAAGCCGAGGCCGCTTCGCTTCAGTTCGAACCGCTCATGATGCCTGACGGCAGCGCCACGCACGCAATGGTTTGGGTTGCCAAACCTGATCTGCTGAAGTTTAGAGGAACGAAATACCACGGACGATTTTTGAACATCGCCAATCCGTGGGACGACAAGCGCCTGCTGAATTGGAATGGTTATGTTGAAACGCGTTACTTCGATGCAGACAATCGCCTTGTCGAACGAGATACCCCGGGCGCGCGTGCTGTAGAGATGATTCCGCTTGCGCTTTACGGTCTGGATAATCCGCGAATTCCAATGCTGCTCGTCGATTTCCGCGACGGCTACAACCCGAAAAAGCGCGAGATGTCGCGCCGTGTTCTGAACGATGTCACACGCAATTTGCTGTCGCTATCGAAGTTTGGAAATCTGCCCTACTTCCTCGGGCGCACGGTGTTTGACTTTGTCACCGGCAGACGCGGCATGGACATCAATCAGCCATCGCGTTTGCAAACCTATGCGCAGTTGAAACTGTTGCTGGCGCTAACGGATTCGCTGGATCCTGAGCTCCGTGCACAAGTGAATGGTCGACTTGAAAGAGTGTCTCTGAATCCGTTCGAGAATGATCTCGAAGCTGAGATAAATGTCGCGAGGCGACAATACGAAGCGCTCGTAGCATACGCACGAGATCCGCAAGGTTTGGCGGCGCGAATCGAACGCGATCGCCGCACTGAGTTGACGCCACTAGAACACGGTGGAGCAGTGGAGTTCGGGTTCCGCCTCATGAATGTGCTGACCTTCGGCAAGTACGTGCATCGTGAAGAACTTTCGGACAACATGGTCGAGCGTTTAGATATTTCACGCCGCGTAAGTCATCACACCAAGTTCTTACAACAAGTGGCCAAGTCGAAAGCGGAAATCGATGTCGGCTTTGATCTCGACGAGGTTAGACGCTCATTGCATTTCATCGCGGAACACGGAACACAGGTCGGCGGCGCTGCTGCGACAGCTGCGGCAAAGATCTTTTCACGTACGAGTGACGACGAAACGCGTCGAGCAATTCTCGACAGCCTCTCACGCATCTCTAATCCGAAAGCCAAAAATGAACTCTTGCGTATTTCTCAGAACACTGATTTTGAGAAGCGCTGGAGAGATCTCGCTGAACTTCATTTGGAGCGGTCAAACGATCGTGCACCATCTGTCACCGCATCAACTGGTGGCTCACCTATGAAAGCCGGCCAGCCAGAGTAATGAACCGGTTTTCCTTCACCCGACAGATTCTGAGTATTAGTCGATCGTCCGTGCAATTCTGCCTCATCGTCTTACTAATTGCGCTTGCTGCTTCTCTAACAACGGGCCAACCAAAGCGACTTGTTGTCGTCAAGTGTGACGGACTTCCGTATGACTTGGTCGATCAGTCAGTGAAGCAACGCGACCGGCGCACAGGCAAAAGCGCTCTTCCCTGGATCGAACACATTTTTTATCAACGAGGTACACGGCTTTCGAACTTTTATGTGCGCGGCATGAGTTTGTCAGCACCTTCCTGGTCGCTCCTGGATACGGGTCAGCATCTGCAGATCAAAGGCAACGTTGAATTCGATCGGTATTCGCTCTATGCCTACGACTATCTGAACTTCATTCCCTTCTATGTCGCGGGAGTCGTCGGCGCGAGAGTGGATATGCCGGCGGTCGAACTACTCGATTCATTAAAACTGCCGTTGCTAACCGACGCTTATCCTCACGACGAGCATTACATGACATTGTCGCTGCTCCAGCGGAATCCGCGTTTTGCAACGCTTCAATCAGGACTTCAAAGGCGGTTCGCCAAGCCCCCGAAAGAACTGTTTGACGAGTGGGCGATGGGATTTGACGTGCGCAGCTTTCTTAGTGACGAAATGCGTCGCGAGATGATCGCGAAACTCGCAAATCCCAAACTTCGTTACCTTGACCTATTTACTGCGGATTTTGACCACATAGCGCATCACAATAATGATCGCCAATCGCAGCTGTACGTCTTGCAGCAGCTCGATTCGATGTTGGGTGAGATTTGGACTGCCATCCAAAAAACGCCACTGGCAAGTGAAACAGCTCTGATCCTTGTTTCAGATCATGGGTTCAATAGCGACGAGCGCATCTATAGCCAGGGCTACAACCTGGTGAAGTTCCTTGGCAGTCGTGCCGGCGGTGGACATCACATCGTGACGAAGCGTCGCTTGATGTTGGACTATGCCATCAAAGGCATCTATCCACTCGTTCCCGTAATCAACACTACGACACCGGATACTTATTACCTCAAAGGCCAGGGAACGACTTATCCAACCGTGGTGCTTGACTTCGATGGAAACGAACGCGCTTCGGTTCACTTCCGCAACAGTGATTTGAATCTGCTTCACATCTTGCTGCAGCAGTTGCAGCGAAAAGACTTGCCTCCGGAAGTGCGCCAAGCCGCGACGAATGCCTTTTTCGCCACGATCGATCGCCGACGCGCCGGCTGGGAGAAACAATTAGTCGAAATCAATCTCGAACTCGGCGCTTTGCGTAGAGCGATAGCGGAACAGCAAAAACTCTGGGAGTCGCAGCCGAAGAAGTTTACAAAAGAGGAACAAGACAAAGGTCTTGATGACGATGCGAAACGCATGCTGGTGCAAGTTGAAAAGTGGACTAAGCAGGAAAAACTGTACAGCGAATATGTAACTACGCTGCAGAATCTGCTGTCACTGACCCCGGAGGCGTTTGTTCCTCAACGAATGATCATCGAAGCGGTCATCAAGAAGAACTCGATGGGTGATAGCAACAGCATTCATCAGTTACAGAACTACGTGGTCGGAGTTTCGCCCGAGGGACTGATTCTCAAGCCCGATGGCTCGCTCGATATCAACCGCAGCTTCATTCAGCTCAATTACTTTTCGCTCTTGCACGGACTGAATGTTAGAAACAACGTTCAGCAAGCGGTGTCGAATCGACCAGTGGATATTATCGCGACGCGTTTATCCGCTTCGCAGTTCGAGTCGCTTCCCGAAACAGGTATTTCTGACGACGTACTTTGGATAAGCGCCGGCGGAGGGAAAGAGGCATTGCTTCTGTCGAAGGTCGATGCCAATGGCGACTTGAGTATCCGTTATCAACCAATCACGAATCTTATTCAGGACGAAGAAGGTCGCATCAGGTATTCCTTACTGCCCTGGCAAGCTGGTTTACCACTAAAGTTGTTTGAGGATCCTAAGCTGGTGATTCCCACAACCAATCGAGCAGCGTGGCTGACTGACTGGCATACAGATCTTGAATGGCTGCGCGCCGTCCATCTAACTCAATATTCAAATGCCGTCGTCGGTCTTCATGAAGAGCTCGCGCGTCATCCAATCGAAAGCACCTCGCCTGACGCGCCTGGCCTCTCCGAAGACCAGCGCTTGATGCGGCGTTTTAATAAGCGACAGCGCGAGATTGTAGAAACGGATATGTTAATCGTCGCCAACAACCATTGGAATTTCGACGTGCGCGGCTTCAATCCTGGCGGCAATCATGGATCATTCTTTCGCATCTCGACGCATTCCGTCTTCATGATCGCAGGCGGTGAGAAAACCGGCTTGCCGAAGGCCTCACAAATCGAAGAGCCATACGACAATTTAAGCTTTGTGCCGACGCTGTTGGCATTAACGGGAAATTTACGCGATGATAGGAGGCCCGTTCCAGTCTTATGGGAAAAGGGTTTTAGACGTTTTCCCGGCCGTGTGGTAAAGGAGCTTCTACCCTTTCGTCCGGAGAATCAAAAGATAACTGCTACTGGAGAATCGGCATCGCCTTGATGGAGTCTGGAGACGAGCTAGCAACAAATTGGCAGGCTGACGAAATCGAAGAAGTCGCCGATTCTGAAGTTGCAGGACCCAGCAGTTCGCGCCGTTCTTTCTTCTGGCTACAGGGATTTGCCTTTCTCGTCGGCCTTGGTCTTCTAATCTACGTCATCAATCGAGTCGGAGTGCAGCCCATCTTCGATGGCTTGCTGCGCATAGGCTTCGGTTTCTTCGTGATTCTCGGCTTGAATGGTCTGCGTCATGCGCTGAGAACCATCTCCATGCGCGCGGCAGTGCCTCCCGAGCATCGCCGCTTCAACTTCATACAAGCATTTGCCGCTCGTTTAGGGGGCGAGGCAATCAGCTTCCTGACTTTTACTGGTCCACTGCTCGGCGAGGCCACAAAAGTTGCGCTGCTTAGAAAGCGCGTGCCGTTGACTTACGGTGTTCCGGCACTGGTGGTCGATAACCTACTCTACAATCTCTCGGTTGTGTTCTTTGTCATGAGTGGCGCGTGCGTAATGTTGTTCAGCTATCGTTTGCCGCCGCCAGTATATTGGGTCTTATTAGGAATCGCGGTGGTTGCGGCGTTAGGCATCGTGGCGACGGCTCTTGCTGCCAGACGTCGCGTTATGCTGCTAACCTGGATCATCGATCAACTAGCGGAGTTACGACTAAGTCCAAAAGTAATTCTCAAGCGACGCCATCACATCTCACATCTTGAAGCGAAGGTCTACGACTTTTACAAGCATCATCCCGGTGCGTTTTTTGGCATGATTGTTTGCAATCTCCTGGCCCACGTGTCGAGTGTGCTCGAGGTATACCTCGCTCTGCGGATGCTTGGCTTCCAGTCGCTGCTGTCCCAGGCGTACATCATTGAGTCGCTTACAAAGGTAATCAATTTCGTTTTCGCCTTCGTTCCGGGCACAATCGGAGTCTACGAAGGCGGTACTGAAGTCATTCTCCAGGCGCTCGGTTTCGCTGTTGCCGCCGGAGTTGCGCTGGCTCTAGTGCGTAAAGCAGCTATTGTCTGCTGGACGTCGGTTGGACTATTAGTGCTGACCTGGCGGGCGGTACCCAAGGCAGTGCGTCGACTTCAAGATCGCAGCCCACGCTTACAACGTCTTATGGATAGTCTAGTCTTTTCAAATATCGCACATCGTCCTGCACGAACCGCAGTCAGCATACTTGGCACCGGTGTTGGTGTGCTGCTGATTGTCTTTACTGTTGGCTTGGCCCATGGCGT
>DATJKB010000426.1:0-3423 GCA_035491875.1 Pyrinomonadaceae bacterium
AACGTCGCAAAACAAGTCGGTGCGTTTGCGAGAAGCTTGCTTAGTGAAGGCGGAAACAACGATGGACAATGACGCCGGACTCAAACGAGGTGCGCCAATTCTTCTCGTGTTGCAAAGTCCGAGAGAGAAGTGTTGGGGTATGCTCGACGAGATTACTGCGGCTGGAGTATTCTTGCGCGGTCTCGATCTTAATGCGTTTGATGATTGGGTTCGTGCGGTGCTTCATAACGAACCATTCATCGGCTTCGCAACGTTGTTCTTCCCGATGTGGCGCGTCGAAAGAATCGCCCGCGATGAACCGGCAGGTGGTTTACCTTCACTCGCACAGCAGGCAGAACAGCGGACGGGACGAACTTTTGAAGAACTAATGCGGGACGACGTTCCGCTGGTTTGATTGAACGCGACATTTTGCTGCATCACCTCACGGAAACATGGGAGCAGAGAGGGCTGCTACGATTGCACGCGAGTCGCATCCGAAAACCTCACCCTCTAAAATTGGCCGTTGCAAGCGTGAAACACTGTTCCATTCTCGCTCCGCCTGTGCTATTCTCTCGTCTCTTTCGAGGGAGGACCGGCAAGCGATGGTGAGAAAAGGAGCGGAAGAAAGAGATGTATGCCATGAGTGATGACCGAATGAGCGCAGATCGCGGCAAAGCAGTCGAAGCCGCACTATCAAACATTGAAAAGAAGTTTGGAAAGGGATCGATCATGCGTCTGGGCGAGCGCGAGGTGTCGGACATACCGGCCATATCAACCACCTCCCTCAGCTTGGACGCGGCGGTTGGCGTTGGTGGCGTTCCCCGTGGTCGTATCATCGAAATATATGGTCCAGAGAGTTCCGGGAAGACGACGCTTGCGCTTCACATTGTTGCTGAAGCGCAGAAGGCGGGAGGCGTGGCGGCTTACATCGATGCTGAACACGCGATGGACGCTGACTACGCAGGGAAACTTGGCGTCGATATCGCTCAGCTTTTGATCTCTCAACCGGATTCCGGTGAACAGGCGCTCGAAATCGCCGAGGCCCTCGTTCGCTCCAATGGAATTGATGTGATTGTTATCGATTCCGTTGCGGCGTTGGTGCCTCGTGCCGAACTCGACGGAGAAATGGGTGATTCGTTACCAGGGCTGCAAGCGCGTTTGATGTCTCAGGCGTTGCGCAAGCTGACGGCGATTGTTTCGCAGTCAAACACTTGCTTCATCTTTATCAACCAAATCCGGGAAAAAATTGGAGTTATGTTTGGTAATCCAGAAACAACTACCGGAGGACGAGCATTGAAGTTCTACGCGTCGATGCGTTTGGATATTCGACGCATTGGAGCAATTAAAGACGGCGATCGCGTGGTTGGCAATCGCACCAAAGTTAAGGTTGCAAAAAACAAGGTTGCGCCGCCGTTTCGTGAGTGTGAATTCGACATCATGTATGGCGAAGGCATCTCGCGCGAAGGTGACCTTTTGGATCTGGCGGTTGTACAGCGCGTAGTCGAGAAGAGTGGCGCCTGGTTCTCTTATAAAGGTGACCGGCTTGGCCAGGGTCGAGAGAACTCAAAGCAATCGCTGAAGGACCATCCCGAAATTCTTAAGAAGATTGAACGTGAAGTGAAGCTGAAACTGGGGATGCCTGTGAAGGAAGAACCAGAAGCGACAGCAAAAGCAGCAGCAGGCGACAAGAAATAGACGCACAAAGCAGGTCCACAGATTACGCAGATTACACAGATTAGCTTTTAGAAAGCGACATTGAGCATTTGAGCAACTAAACAACAAGGCATTAGCTCAAATAATTCAACGTTGCCGTCTAAATATTAATCTGTGTAATCTGTGTAATCTGTGGACCTGCTTCTTGCTTTCGTTAATCATATCAGTAATGAAATCTATCCTGATAAAAGGCGGAACGCTGTTGACGATGGACCGTGCTAATCCAATCGTTCGTGGCGATCTACTCATTAACGGGAATCGCATCACGACTATTGGGCAAACGGGTCAAGTCGCTGACGTTGTCGTTGATGCAACTGATTGCGTCGTTTTACCTGGCTTTATTCAAACTCACATTCATCTTTGCCAGACACTCTTTCGCGGGTCTGCCGACGATCTCTCGTTGATCGATTGGTTGAAGATGCGTGTGTGGCCGATGGAGGCGGCGCATAACGCAAAATCGATAGCTGTATCCGCGCGTCTCGGAATCGCTGAACTGATCAAGGGCGGGACTACAAACATTCTGTCGATGGAGACAGTGAATCACACCGCAGAGGTTTTCAAAGTAGTGGAGGAAACGGGTTTTCGCGCGACGGTCGGCAAGTGCATGATGGACAAAGGTGATGAAGTTCCGGATGCGCTTCACGAAGAAACAAAAGCATCTATCGAAGAATCGCTCGCCCTGCTCGAGGCGTGGAATGGAAAAGCTAACGGACGAATCAGGTATTGCTTCGCTCCACGTTTTGCAGTCTCGTGCACACGTGACCTGTTGGAGACAGTCGGTCGACTGGCTGGTGAACGCGGTGTGATGATTCACACGCACGCTTCTGAGAATAGGAGCGAATGCCAGATAGTGGAGAGCGAAACCGGTTTACGCAATATTGCTTATCTCGATCAGGTCGGCATCAGTGGACCTCACGTCACGCTAGCCCATTGTGTACATTTGAACGACGATGAAATAGCGATCCTCAAATCGAGTGGAACTCACGTCGCCCATTGTCCGTCGTCTAATTCAAAACTCGGCTCGGGCATAGCGCCCATCAAAGAACTTTTGAACCGCGGTATCCCCGTGTCACTTGGCGCAGACGGTGCTGCATGCAACAACCGTCTTGATATGTTCAGCGAGATGCGGTTGGCAGCGTTCTTGCAAAAGACACTTCACGGTCCAGACACACTGACTGCTGAAACGGTCCTTCGAATGGCGACGGTGGAAGGTGCAAGGGCCTTAGGGGAGCAAGATGCATTGGGAACTCTTCAGGCGGGTAAGCGTGCCGACGTAATAGTGGTGAGATTGAATGAGTCGCACGTAACGCCACGCACCGATCTCGTATCGACACTTGTTTATGCAACGCAAGCCACCGACGTCGACACCGTGATCATTGACGGTCAAGTTGTAATGCGCGACCGAAAACTGCTGACGATTGACGAGGCGCAGACGATTGTGGAAGCAAACGCCGAGCAAAAAGCGTTACTGGAGAGAGCTGGGTTGAATTAGGTAGCGTGATCTTTGGAGTGCGGTGACTTGTCGCCGCTTTTGGCAAAATAAAAAAGCGGTGACAGGTCACCGCACTCCAAAAAATGTCCGCCAAAAAAAGCTGTGCCAGCTCGAAGGTAGCGACTGCGGGGGGCGCGATCGGCGGCCGAGCTGGCACTGGCGGGCACTATCAATTTTGAATTGGATGGGTCGTCTGTTTTGACTAGCTGACGTTTGGGCATCAGCCCCACCCGCAACGT
>DATJKB010000427.1:0-6346 GCA_035491875.1 Pyrinomonadaceae bacterium
TGCCAATTCGATAGACCTTTACTAGATCTTCAGCTTGTAGGATTCGTCTCATCTAAAGTGCGCGACCGCGTGTGGTACCCGCCCGGAAGGCTGAAATGGTGACAACGAAACGGTGGAACGCTTCTGCAAACAGGCCCGGCGTCAGATTTCAAACGTCAGATGGTAATACATCTGCACTCTCTTATCTAGCACGCATTATTTGATTAGTGATTCGCGGTGATTTTCTTCTGCGCGTCGAGATCGACTTCGGGCAGCTGCCGTTTGTTCTGGAGAACAAAAACCTCAGGTCGATACTCCTTATTGACTTGAACCGAAGTTGGCTCCTGATAACTGATGCTCAGTTTGTACTGATCCTGTGGGCGTGTGATTACAACGCGCGAAGGCAGTGAGGCAGTTGTGTTTTCGCCGAAGACTCTCTCGTTGAAGTAGGAAACATCTGTGACGAGTAACCCCCGATCGTCGTAGGTTTGAATGCGCGCCAACCTGATTCCGTTCACGCGATCGAACCAGAAACGCCTGAGCACGCGCGACTCGTTGTTAGCAGGCGGCGAAAGTTCCTCGAGCAGATAATAACCGCGCAACACGCGAGTTTCCTTCTTCGCCTGGGGGCGCGTGTCAGGCTCTTCCTGGAAGTATTCACTTTGTGCGTAGATGTTGCCGGTGGTTGGATCAATCGGCCGGATCATCAACGCGTCGGTCAGGTGTTGCGGACGTAAGTTTGAAAGCGCGTTGACCGTTTGTTTTTCGCTCTTCTTACCGTCTTTCGCCGTCGTAGCCTGAGTTTGAGGCTCAAGCTTTTGATATACAGCGCTGTTTGTTCCTTTCACGAAACGCTTGTACTTCTCGTCACCCTGGAAAACGGCAATTGCGAAGTGCTCTCCATCTGACGCCATCTCCACCAGGTCAACAAAACTAAACTGGATCACAAGATAGATCCGACCCGGACGCTGCATGGTGATCGTTCCATCGACCTGCTGGTACTTGTCAGCTAAACCCTGGGCTGCAAATGACGTGTCCTCAAACTGGATATCGATTCTGCCGTGAAGAGACTTCGTGGTCGACAGCCGATTCGCCTCCTGAATCAATCTATCTTTGTTTGCCTCCGCCAATGGCGAGAGCAGTTGAGGAACTTGAACGCGTTTTGAGGCACGAAACAGACCACAAGCAGAGTTAAGAACTAATGCGCTCACGAGAAACAGTAAGAGCGCGGCGCGCAGCACGTGAGATCGGTTGACGTTGAAAAGTTTGGGCATTCACGAAAGCCTTTGGTGACAGATCTTACCTCAAACTTATGTGTTTGGAGCGCAGATATCTGTCACTGTTTTCGACCGCCTTCTTTCAAGATTGGCGGTCACGCTAACAAAGACAAGTTTTTGTTGTCAATCCACTTAACTAACGAGTTTCGAGTTTTGCGTTTCCAGCTTGAGTCCGAATTTCGGGTGATTGAACAAAAAACTCGCACGTTCAAACTCGAAACTAATCCAGCTCAAGTGGAGGCTTGCCAAATTTTTCCCTCAGACGCGTGATCCCGTTTGTTATCGCCGGTCTCTTGAGCAGTTTCTGTTCCACAGTTCGCTTGCCGGGAAAATCAACCAGCATTACTCCTAACAGCACCGTCAATAGACCTTGCCCGGGCACGCCGGGTAGAGAAAGGACGATGCCGACTGCGACGAGCAGAACGCCAAGCAAGTTTTTGCCGATTACTTTTGCCGCGTGAACGGCCGGGCGCGGGCCCGCCCAAAATTTGGTCTTTCGGTTTTTCTTGAAGTAGTCAGTTGGTAGCTTGACGAGGATAAACGTCACGATCGCCAGATTCCCGACGAAGGTCGCCAAAAAAATCAGTGCTCCGATGAGAGCCGATCGCCAGGTTATGTTTCCAAGGATATCGGAGACAAAATCAGTCATTGTTAGCGTGAAATCCGTCTCCGCGTATCCAGCAACGACTGGAGCACCTGTTGCACGATCTCACGAGCGGGCGATTCCAGTTGAAAGTCGGCATCGGAAGCGACTTCCCAGAATTCATCCAATCCACGCGCGCCCGCGCGTTCCAGGGCGAGTGCTTCAACCAACAGGTCGATCACATCCGCGGCTTTCACCAATCTGGCTTCTAAGCTGCTGCGCTCCTCATAGTCATCGTGCAGTTTCTGATACAAGTTATCGCTTGTATCAGCTGATTCAACGATCTCCCCGAAGGCTGCTTTCTCTGCGCGCTTTCTAACCTCCGCACCAAAGTATTCGCCCGCGGTTCGCGGCATGTCGCCAACACGAGTTTCTGCCCAGTCGTGAAGCAACGACATACGAAGGATCTTTTCAACGTCAATCTCGACGCCTTCTCCCCGAATCCTGTCTGCGATAACCATCGCGGTAATGCTAACACCAAAGGAATGCGCTGCGACTGATTCAGTCCCATTCGGCAGCCCACGCAAAATCCAACCTGTTCGATCCAATCGCTTCAAACGTTGCAATTCGATCAGTAGAGAAAGTATTGATTCGGGCATTAGGTGCAGGACTATTGAAAGGGGAAATAGTGAAGGAGCTTAACTTTCGACGCTCAGACTTTAACGACAGGCACTGTGCTCGCAACCGCAGCCGATTTCCATAACACCCGACTTCTCAGCGTTTTCACAGTACTCGCCGCAATACTTGCTGTCTTTCGCCGCACGACAGTCGCAAGCTGGATGAGCACACTTCTTATCACTGTCTTCAGCCATAATTACTTCCCGCCCTTCCCGGGGATCGATTGTCTGTGGTTCCAATGCTAGAACTGGGAACCAATCGGGTCAAGCAGGGTTCGCTCATTGGTCTTGTCGCTTATCACGAGCAAGTCACTGCGCGGAACGAACAATGATAGTCCGCTGCTTGTCGCCAACGGTTAATGTCATCGGCCTATCCAGCTGGATCGGGTGAGTTTCTCCATCAACGCTAATAAGTAGTCTCGCAGGAATCGCCGCTACGACTGGAGGTGTCGCTAGTGGAACCATTCGTGGCAACAGGTTGGTCGCCACGATACGCCAGCTTGCGGCAGAACAACGAATGCGGATGCCCGGCGTGTCAGTCTCAAACGATTCGTTTACCGCAACCGCGTCTGCTTTGAAGATGCCTTCACCGCAGCGCACGCCGGCAGCATCGTAAAACGTAACAATGCCGGAAACGAAGGCGTAGGGCACCGAGCCTGCGTGTCTGACAATCATTCGAATGTTAGTGACGGGCGTCTCTTGAGCGCCATTAAGCGCTCTTGTCGACAGCGTCGCCTCGAGCGCAGGCGCGCCGTTGGCGTCGAGCGCCACAGCGCGATCCGTTAAAGCAACAGCCCGTTCACTCGTCGAGTTCTGCTGCGCCGTGGCAACAACCGAAGATAGACACACGATGATCGCCGGGACCAAAATTTTTCTCATCACCTTTGCCTCCTGAATGCTGATTCTATTGCCGCATCGATCTTTC
Source organism: Pyrinomonadaceae bacterium (assembly GCA_035491875.1). Taxonomy (GTDB): domain Bacteria; phylum Acidobacteriota; class Blastocatellia; order Pyrinomonadales; family Pyrinomonadaceae; genus PSRF01. The sequence continues at coordinate 3,442 of DATJKB010000427.1, forward strand.
ACGCAAACATCTTAAAGACGAATGGCGCTACACGCGCGGCAGCACTGCTGCTCCGCGCGGCATAATGTAGCCGCTCGTTCGGAACCCAATCTCATCAATTGCCTGCGATAACGTTCGGGCCGGGATCATTCGCATCTGACGAACGTCTGGTTCGTCCAACTGCGAAATCAAATAGACTCGATAACGTTCGGCTTTGGTTAGCAGTGCCCACGCCGTTTGTCCGTTGACTTCATAACCTTTCTGCAGTTTGTTCTCGAGAGCGCGCGAGTTGGGCTCATCAAACCACTTGAGAAAGTCGGAACGTCCGAAACCGTCACGACATTCAGCCAGCAACACAATCGCGCCGCCATCCTCACAGGCATAGGAGGCCATATCGAGCGCTTTGTGCGCCTGGATCAAATTGATGTCGTAAGGCGACCCTCCGCAACTAGTGATCACGAGCCTTCGCTTCTCTGGTATGCGAATGGAATGGTGATTCAAATAGTAGTCGCACGCTGCGCGGTGACTTGAACGCCAATGACCGCAGAATACTGCGACAACCCGACCTCTTTCGTCGATAATTGTGTTTACTCCAAATGCCGGGTCAATGATCGCAGCTATGCGCTCGCAGGCCTCATGAACCGCGTTGCCATCCAGCAGACCCGTTCCGACGCCAGCCCTTCGTCCACCAGATTCAAAGTCCAACGCTAACATGTGCGTCGCCTCGATCGCCGGGGCGGAGGAGAGCCCTGGACAAATAGACTTACGACCTCCGGTAAATCCAGCAAAATAATGGAAGCCGACTCCACCGATGATGATGACACGTGAAAATTCCCGCAGCGCCCGGTTAACTTCGACTGTCGCCCCCCCTTCCGTCATTCCGATGTGCATCAGGGACGATTCGTCGTAGGCGTTGTGATTCAAAGTCTTAATGCGTTGCGCTATGAAAGGGCTGAGTAGCCCTCTCTTCTCTTCCTCCCTAACAGCGCGATGAATACCAGTGGCGAAGATGATGGCAATATTCGAAGGGCTGACGCCGAATTGAATCAGCCGTCGCACAAGTAGATTAACGATCTGCGCACTTCCCGTTGCTCTGGTTGCGTCTGAAACGACGATCAAAACGGAATCGTCTGTTGAAACGATTTCATCGAGCGGTGGTGAGTCTATCGGTGAATCGAAGGCCTCGCCAATCTTTTCATCGCGCAAGGGATTTTCTGTTGTTGAGTCGGGAGTGAGAATCGTGTGTTGCGATCCATCAAACTTGAATGCGAATGACGCATCACCGTAACGCAAATCGATTTCAGCCATAAGAGATCGCCCGGTCAGAGGCCAAACTCCACCATTGCACGTTCGATAACATGAAGCGATGCGAAATCCGTTTCACCCGCAGTGCGGGCCTCGGCGAGCCATTTGCGAAGCTGCTTTGCTTCCTCCATCGAACCGATGCGGCAGGCACCGGTCAATGCGAGCGTAACGAGAGAATCAGGGGCACCGTGAGTAACGAGAGCGGCCTGGAGAGCCGCCTGTTCCCTTAAGTCGAGCGTCAACAGAAGATTTAGCTCCATTGAAATACTCGTCTACATTCGTTCAGACTTGAAACACGCTGTGCCTGCGTGGCAGAAGTGAAATGTTTCGTCTTCGAAATCCGGCGTCTCCATCTGGATAGTGAGGTGGTCGACGCCAAAACGGTCGTGCAACTTCGTCCGTAACTCTTTGAGCAGGTCGGGCTGCGACACACTAACTCCATGGATCACATGGGCGCTCAAGGCTTCCCGTCCGGAAGTAATGGTCCAAACGTGCAGGTCATGGACATCGTCAACGCCGGTGGTGTCCAGAATCGCGTCTTCTACGGCCGCCAGGTTGATATGCGCGGGTGTGCCTTCAAGCAGCACGTTTGTTGACTCTTTGATTAAACGCGCAGAACTCCAGATTATCAGCAGGCCAATCACGACGCTGAATACTGAATCGGCCGCGTACCATCCGAACCACGTCATGACTAAGGCTGCGACAATCGCAGCAACCGAGCCCAGCGCGTCACCCATGACATGAAGCCACGCCGCGCGAATGTTGAGATCAATTTCATCACGACTGTGTAGAATCCAGGCGCAGATGAGATTGATACATAAACCGCCTGCAGCAATAAGCGCCATCGGTTGACTTCGCACGACTTGAGGCTGGAGCCATCGCTCGTATGCTCCGTAAAAAATGAGCAGCGACATCACTACGAGCGCCACACCATTAACCAGAGCGGCGATAATCTCCAAGCGATAGTAACCGAATGTCTTGCTTGGGGTTGCAGGACGTGATCCAAACCACACGGCAGCTAAAGCGAGGGCCAACGCTGCAACATCAGTGAACATGTGACCAGCATCAGCGAGGAGCGCGAGCGATCCGGTCCACCAACCACCAATCACCTCAGCGATCATGTATCCTGCCGTTAGCAGGAGGACGACACCTAAACGCTTTCCGCTTTCAGACGAATGGCGATGGCGATGGACATGGGCGTGACCATCGCGATGCGGCTGCTCTAAGACTAGTTCTCCCGAACGCATCAGCTTATTGTAACGCAGGGCTTTGGACAAAAAGCGAAAATCTAGCTGTAAGCTCAAGCCTTCTCATTCTCCCAAGCTTGAGCTTGGTTTGGATGTCGCTCCGAGATCCCCAACCTGAAGGTTAATGAGAATGAGAAGGTTCAGTCTTTTACAGCGTTTGGATTTCCCTTTTGGGCAAACCTGTAGCAGGTCAAACTCAACGACTGATCACAAGCGCTCAGTAACCTTTTGCGCGAGACTCTTCAGTCTTTGAATCTTGTCGGATTGTGGACCGCCTCCGCCGATGCTGACTCGCAAGTAAGAATTACCTTTCAGAACATATAACGCACCGCCGATTCGGCTACCAACCCAAAACGCCTCATCACCAACACCTG
>DATJKB010000428.1:0-4395 GCA_035491875.1 Pyrinomonadaceae bacterium
CAACGAGCCTTGACATCGGTCGCTTCGCTCCCGTTCCGTAGTTGAGTGTCGCTGAATCAACTATCTCGCTGCAGTAACACTTCTTATCACCTCAGGTAACTCTTTAGTTACCGGTCGCTGCGCTTCTGTTCTGAGACACACCCGTTACCACACCTAAAACTTGCCCAGCAACATCAAAACACCGATGATGATGAAAGCAACGGCTGCGACTCGTTTGACCCATTCGAGCGGGACATAATTTCCAAGTGTCGCCCCGACGATCACGCCCAGAGCTGACACCGCTGCCAAGGCGAGGCTTGCGCCGAGGAATACTGCCCAAGGCTTCTTGGTTTGCGCCGACATTGTCATCGCAGCCAGCTGCGTTTTATCACCCATCTCGGCAAGAAAGATGATTCCGAACGTGGTCAACATCACACGCAGATCCATTGCAGGCTCCTTATTTTTATCCGTAGTCGGTGGTCCGTGGTCCCGTCCGTTGTCCGTTGTCAGTTGTCCGTTGTTCGTGGTTCTTAATTGATTCTTGAGTTTAACTTCTCATTCTCCCCAAGCTTTAGCTTGCGGTTGGTTCCCCACTTCAATTGAGTAACCGTTTTAACGGTTTTCCGGTCAGTAAAGAGTAAACCGTTGAAACGGTTAAAAAAACCTCGCAGGCTGCCGGTAACCCCAGGCTAAAGCCTGGGGAGAATGAGAAGTTGAATCTCGAATAAAGACAACGGACTACGGACCAATCTGTATTTTGAAACCAGCACGAAAGAGAATCGGCGGGCCGAGTGTCGGGACCGGAGTCTTTCCAACCTCGTAACGCTGATTCAGCAGATTCTCAACCGCGCAAAACAACTCGATCCTCTCGTGAAGTCGCCTCGACACATACGTATCAAGCGTAAAGTATGGGCCAAGCGGAAACAGATTCTGGTCATCATCAAACTGCGTGCTTGCCGCCCGACCCTGAAAGGCGACCGTGATTACTGACGGATTAAGGTAACGTAACTGAAAGGTAAATTGGTGACGCGGCACTTGCGGCACCTGCAACCCTTCGAGTTGTCGATTGACTGGAAAGCTAACAACGGTCGAATCGGCGAGAAGATAACCAGCGGAAAGATCCCAATTCCTATCGAATCTAGTTTCGCTACGTATCTCAAGACCGCGCGCTCGAGTACGACCCAGATTCTGTCGTTGGCGCGTAATCAAAGCCGGCGTAGTCTGCAAAGTCACATTCGCAACCGGTTGGTTGATGTCATTCCAAAAAAAGTTTGACTGCATCTCGAAACGATTTTGCCACGACGACAAACGCAAGCCAGCTTCAACGCCTGTCAGTTTCTCCGCACGCAAATTTTCATTAGCGAGCGTAACGACATTGCCCACGCGAAATGATCGATAAAGTTCATTGAGCGTCGGCGCACGAAACGATTTGAAACCGGCAAACACCGCGGATACCTGTTCGCTGAATTTGTAAACTACGGATCCGTGTCCGCTTAGCGCGTGCTCGCTACGATCAGCAAACGCAGTCGTAATGGTCGGCGATCCTGGTGCTACTGGACGTGTCGTCGAGAACGCGTTGAAATTGTTCCAGTGATCGAAACGCGCGGTGAGATTCACAAAAATGCTATGACCGACCCGCACGAGATCCTCGAAGTAAATACCGGTTGTGCGCTCCCGACCTCCTGCACTCGCTGTCGACGTTGCCCGGCCACTTACAAAAGCCAATTCATCACTCGCGCCGCGTACTTCGCGTGTGTCGACACCTGCGACAAAAGTCTGGGTGCTTCGGATTTCACGTGACCATTGGCCCGATACACCAAACACTTGGGCGGGAACACGCTGAACACGAGTGATTGTCTCGGTGTTTCGATCGGCGCTGATTGCGGAGAAGTTCTGGTCGAACATCTGCGTTCCACCCCAGAGGCGGCCAACAAGAGCGCCGGCAGTTTCTGACGCGAATTCAGCGCCAAAGGCGAATTGCCGAAGATGTGTTCGATTGGTTTGCAGCGGTGTGCCGTTCTTCCTCGATTCACCAAAGAACGACGCGGTACCAAACAAGCGACCCGCCTGCGACAACCTGCGTTCAATGCGCAGATTCATCACCGCATCACGCGAGCCCGCGGCAGTATCAACCAAACCACGCTGCGCCTCGGGAATCAGAATGTAACCATCGGTGCGAAAGATCTCTGCGGCTAAACTCGCAGACCATCCTCGCCGAGTTCCCGACACGAACAGCGATCCATTAGGCGTGAACTCGTTGCCATATGAGGCTGAAAGTGAGAGGTGATTATTTGACGCCCTTTTTGTCGAGATATCGATTAATCCGGCTAGTGCTGTGCTGCCATACAAGTGCGAAGCTCCACCCTCCAGGACCTCAACCTGACTAATCGATTCGCGCGGCACTCGGTTCCAGTAAACCCAGCCGCCAAACGGATCATTCAATGGAACTCCATCAGCCAGCACGAGCGCGCGGCTTGCACCACTCGCCCCAATACCGCGAAGCGAAACACCTTGGGACGTCGGATTTGCGGTACGACTACCGCTGCGACGAAATAAACTAAAACCAGGAACCTGACGAAGCGTGTCGTCGAGTGTAACCGCGGCCGTTGTATTCAGATCCGAACCTTGAAGCAGCACAACAGTCGCCGCCGTTTCATCCGCGCGACCCTCAACCCGCGCGGCAGCAATAGTCACCTTCGCCGAAACCCCAGCCGGCATCAGAACAATCTGCAAAGCTGCTTGAGATGTGGATGAGAGTTGCTGTTCGTGAGTGGCGAAACCTGCCGCTCTGACAATGAGGGTTAGAGGTTGATGATTGTCTGAGAGTATTCGAAAACTTCCATCTCTGCGTGTGGTCGTTGCAGCAACAAGACCATCGGAGTTCGCGATCTGGACCTGTGCTTCGACGATTGGAGCACCGGCCGAATCAAGCACCACTCCTTCAATCGTTACTCCGGGATTGTTATGTTGCGCTAAAGTTGAAGATGAAATTGCCGCGATCAGGAACAAATATCGGCAGACCGCCTTGAGCCGTACAGTACCGCGAGCGAAGCGAACGGATGGAACCATTGCCGATTCCCGATTGCCGATTGAAAACATTGCGGATTGCCGATTGCCGATGCCAATACCCCCAACGGCAGTTGGGGGATCGTTCAGGTCCAGCCTACAACACAGATGATGAAGAACCTCGACGCGCCGCGAATTCAGTAGGAATTTATTATTCAAGTTCATTCGCGGCGCGTCGGAGAATGGAAAGTCGCCGCCAGTAGCAAGGACTTGAACAATCCCCCACCTGCCGTTGGGGGCATTCGCGTTGGCAATCGACAATCGGCCATCTCCCAGCGCTACCTTTTGTTCGAAGCGTTCTTGTAAGTCACGCGCCAGATCTTGTTTGCGCCGTCGTCAGTTATAAGCATGGATCCATCATTGAGGACCAAAAGCCCAACCGGTCGTCCCCACACGTCGCGACTTTTTGGATCAAGCATCCAACCGGTCAGAAAATCGTCATACCCGCCGACCGGTTTTCCATTTCTAAAGCGAATGCGAATGATCTTGTAGCCCGTCCGTTCATTTCGATTCCACGATCCATGCAAAGCAACAAAAGCGTCGCCTCGATACTCCCTCGGAAACATCGCGCCCTGATAAAAAGCCATGCCGAGAATTGCCGAGTGGGCTTGAATCAAAACATTCCCGGTGATCGTTTTTTGGACCAGGTCAGGTCGTTCACCTTTACGACGCGGATCTTCAAAGCCCATGTAAGCATACGGCCAACCGTAGAAGCCGCCGTCTTTGATTTCGGTAACGAAGTCTGGGACCAGATCGTCTCCTAATCGATCGCGCTCCTGCACTGCAGCCCAAAGTGTTCGCGTGCCGGGTAACCAATCGAGCCCGATCGGATTACGCGTACCGCTCGCGTAGATTCTTTTGCCGGTGCCGTCGGGATTGTACTCAACGATTGCGGCTCTCATCGGCTCCGGTTCGACGCTGACGTTAGTTTCTGATCCAACCGTAACGTACATCTTCTTGCCATCGCCACTAAACAAAATGTTTCTGGTCCAATGTTCGCGATAACCGCGGCCGGGAAGATCAGCAATCTTCTCAGGAGCACCTTCTACTTTTGTTTGTCCGGGCTTGTAAGTGAAGCGAATCACCGCGTCAGTGTTACCGATGTAGACGTAACCGCGCCAGAACGCGATACCAAACGGCTGCTTCATCGCTTCAACAAACGTGAAGCGCTCTTCCGCCACGCCATCTTTGTTCGCGTCGCGAAGAACAAAGATCTTGCCGGAGCGGGAATCTGACAGAAACACGTCGCCATTTGGAGCCAGCGCCATCCAACGTGGTTGCGTAAAGCCGCCTTCAGCAAAAGTGCCGACTGAAAAGCCCGGCGGCAGGTTCAACTTCGCGTCTGCTGGT
>DATJKB010000429.1:0-12141 GCA_035491875.1 Pyrinomonadaceae bacterium
CATAATGGAGCGCGAAGGTCTGATCGGACAGGCTGACGGTTCCAGACCTCGACCAGTGCTCGGTCGTGCTTACGAGATGGTTGCGGATTGGGACGAGATGGGCGCGGAAGAAGTTTGAGCCGCAGAAGTTTTGAGCCGCAGGTTTCGCAGATGAACACGGATCAGACTTAATTAGCTCTTTTGTTTTCTGATCTGTGTCTATCTGCGAAATCTGCGGCTCAAACTTCTTCGACGTGGGACAGTTTCGTGAGAGCTTCCACCGCGAACTGTGGAAAAGCCTGTGGAGAAATTCTGTGTTAACAAGTTAAGTCGCTGAATAACTTAAACTTCTAGCAGAATGCACACGCGAGCGGCGTCGCGCGAACCTCTTCAAAGTCATCACTTGTGTTTCAAATACAGAACAGGAGCGAAGCGACTGATTTCAACTCGCGGCACACTCACCGTAACTTGAAATCGGTCGCTTCGCTCCCGTTCTGTATTATTCCCCGCATATGAACAGAGACGAACTGCGAACCGCAGCTCTCGATATCTTTCAGCACGTGATGCGAGCTGTCGACGCTCGTGTAGCCGTTCGACGCGCAATCAGTATTGACGGAAAAACTCTTCGCGTTTTCACAGACGAATTCAACCTGGCAGAGCGACCGATCTACGTTGTCGGCGCGGGCAAAGCTGCGCTTTCAATGTCGCTCGGCCTTAACGATGTGCTTGGTGATCGAATCGAACGCGGTGTAATAAGCACTACGCACGCTGCAACTAATGAATCATTGCCTGCCAGTCATGCTGTGTTCTACGGCGGCCATCCATTACCAAACCAGGAAAGTCTTCGCGCAGCCGAAGCCGCATTTGAGTTGTTGAATGAGGCAAACCTAAAAAGAGGTTTCGTCATATTCCTGATCTCAGGGGGCGCTTCGGCGATGATTGAACGGCCGATCTCTGGCGATATTACGCTCGAAGATCTTCAAACCGCGAATCGGCAACTGATAACGTGCGGCGCAACAATCGCCGAGATCAACTCCGTTCGCCGCTGCTTCTCAGCCGTAAAAGGCGGAGGCTTGGCGACGCCGCTCGGTGACGCCGAGTTCATCACGTTCATCATTTCCGATACAAACGTTGGCGATGCATCAAGTGTGGGGTCGGGACCAACGCTACCCGCAGACGTTGATGCGCCGGATCCGTTACAGGTGGTTGAGAGTCACGACCTCATTCGAACATTACCGCCATCCATTCTCCAGGCGATTTGTGGGTACAAGAAGGCAGACGTTCGTCGTGCCTTTTCGCCGTTTTATATTGTGTTGGATAACTCAGTAGCGCTCGAGGCCGCGGCAGAAAGAGCGTCGCAGATGGACCTTAGGGCCCAACTTGCCATCGACATAGTCGAGCAACCCACCGATGAGGGCGCGGTGCAATTGGTCAACCGGGCTCTCGAATCAAAAATGCCTGGCTCGGTGTTGATTTCCGGTGGTGAGTTTTCATGCGCGGTGAGTGGAAACGGACGAGGCGGACGCAATCTGGAAACAGTATTACGCTGCGCGATCCGTCTCGGTGAAGTTCGACCGACGACGCACACAGTCGTGCTTAGCGCAGGCACCGACGGAATCGACGGAAGCAGTTTTGCGGCCGGTGCCATTGCCGACGAAACGACCGTATCTCGCGCATGCGAGTTGGAAATGGATCCCAACGATTTTCTAGCGAGGAGCGACTCGCATGCCTTCTTTGAAGCGCTGGGTGATTTGATCGTTACCGGGCCGACAGGAACGAACGTTCGCGATGTGAGGCTTGTCTTGAGTGCTTAAGTTCAAGGTTAAGTGGCGCAGTCAGGAAGGTGGATGGATTCAGCTTGCCAGAATGGCGCAGTCAGGAAGGGGGCAAGCGGTAGATGGATCCAACTGAGTTAGCGATCAACTAGCGCGCCCCCGCTCAATTCCTATGATCGCCAACGCCAGGGAAAGAGAAGAAGCGGGGGCGCGCTCGTTGTCTCAATCGGAACTTGGCTCAATTCACCGCTTGCCCCCTTCCTGACTGCGCTTACCCTTAAATTGAATCAACTGTTTTGTTTGGCTGGTTTCTTGACTCATGGTTCTCAAAAAGCATATAACCCTTTCGGCCTTTTGAAGTGCCCAGAATCTGCACGGTAAATCCACCCGGAGCTCAGTTTTGTCGACACACATTAAGACGGAAGAAGCTATTAGTCACCAGCCTGTCGAAGGCGCACAGGAGTTAACGTTTCAGGAACTGGTTCACTGCCTGAATGCGCAGGTTTCACCGCCAGCGTTGGAAGACATAAACACCTGGCTCAAAAATGTTCGGATCACCGACGACGATATAAAACCGTACGTCGGATTCAAGGAAGCAAACTACTGGCGACATCGCGTGTGCCGCAACGATGCCGTGGAAATGCTTGTGCTTTGTTGGCGGCCGGGTCACAAAACTCCCATTCATGACCACAACGGATCGCATGGAGTGGTAAAAGTTCACGCCGGAGTGCTACGTGAATGTGTCTACAAATACGACGCCACTAAAGGTCTCTGCGACGACAGTGACCGCCAATGTCAGACTGGCGAAGTTACCGGCGCCGGCGTCCCCGACATCCACCGTTTGGGCAATCCTGAAGATAGTGGGCAAGACCTGATCACTGTGCACGTTTATGCACCGCCGCTCGGCGTCCTCAAAACTTACAAAGTCGGCAGTCCGCAAATCGATTTATACACTCCCGACGACTCGGATAGTTAAAAGACAAGGAAAGAACATCCACAGATTTCGCAGATTACACAAATTAAGAGCTAGACAGTTAAGTTGAGAACATGTTATTCGACTTCTCTATCTAGCTTTTAATCTGTGTAATCTGCGGAATCTCTGGATATCTCTTTTCGCGATAGACTATGGTTCTCTAGATCTAACTCTATCTTGTTATTCTGCAATGCCGTCATCCTGTTCAGAGCATGGCCCTATTGACTACCTTCCGTCTGCCTAAAGCTCTCGCTCTGGTTCTCCTTCTTTTCACCTTTTCATGTAGCTCCGGCCCCCAAAACTCGCCGGCGAATGAACTGACCGTGGCTGCCGCATCGGACCTGAGTAATGCGTTCGAAGAAATAGGTCGAGAGTTTCAGTCTGCTACAAATATCAAAGTCATATTCAACTTCGGCTCTTCAGGTCTGCTTACTAAGCAAGTTGAGAACGGTGCGCCGATCGATCTCTTCGCAGCAGCCAACGTTGACTATATTAATCAACTCGAACAAAAGGGTCTGATTATTCCGGATTCAAAAAAACTTTATGCACGAGGCCGAATCATCCTGTGGACATCAAAGAACAACCAGATTCGCATTGAAAAGCTTGGAGATCTGACGCGACCGGAGATCAAACGAATCGCAATCGCAAATCCTGAGCATGCGCCGTATGGCCTGGCCGCCCGACAAGCACTCGAACGCACGGGACTATGGGAAACGGTTAAATCGAAGCTTGTCTATGGGGAGAATGTTAGACAAACACTTCAATATGCGCAGACTGGAAATGTCGAAGTCGCGATTGTCGCGTTGTCGTTGAGTGGCCAAGGAGACGGCAATTGGATTCTGGTGCCAGAAGAACTCCACAATCCGCTGGACCAAGGGTTGGGAATTATCAAAGGAACAAAGAATGAAGCTGGAGCGCGGGCGTTCGCTGATTTCATTCTCGGTGAGCGTGGACAGTCGATCATGAAGCGTTACGGTTTCACCAAGCCTAATTAAGATTGTTGAATTTGTGCAGTCGGGAAGGGGCAAGCAGTGATCACGGTCAACCTTGAATAGTGCAGTTAGGAAGGGGGCAAGCGACATTGGAGGTACAGTCGGGAAGGGGGCAAGCGGAGAATTGAGCCAAGTTCCGATTGAGACAACGAGCGCGCCCCCGCTTCTTCTCTTTCCCTGGCGTTGGCGATCATAGGAATTGAGCGGGGGCGCGCTAGTTGATCGCTAACTCAGTTGAATCTATCTACCGCTTGCCCCCTTCCTGACTGCACGAATTGAAGTTGACGATGCCGCTTGTCCCCTTCCTGACTGCACCCATTGAAGTTGAAGGTGATCGTCGCTTGCACTTCCTGACTGCACAACCTTTAGCGTACCGGCTTTGGCCTACCGAACAAACTTCGTGACAGATAAGTTCTTTCCATCTGTCGTCACCGTAATCATCCCCGCTTCACCGGTGGTCAAGACCTCTGCACCGATTGATCGCCAGCGCTCAACAACATCCGCATGCGGGTGACCAAACATTGACCTCCGACCAACTGAGATAACAGCTAAAGAGGGTTGCACCGCATTCACAAAAGCACTAGTCGACGAGGTTCGACTTCCGTGGTGGGGCACCTTAACGACATCGGCGGTCACTTGGTCCAGTCTTAGAAGCTCTTCAGTAGCCCTTTCAATGTCGCCTGTCAGCAGAAATGTTCGCGCGCCGAATCTAATTCGAAGCACAACCGAATCATTGTTGCGCGACGGAGCATCGTTACTTGCGCGCGGAGGCCAAAGCACATCTATCTCTACCTGGCCGAACCTTAAGACGTCACCAGCCTGCACAACCTGAGTTGGCGTGCTTCGATCACTGAGCGTCTGCGCAAACTCTGCATAGGCGACATCATTCGACGGCGTTCGCGCGACCAGCGCGCTGCGTACCTTGAAGTTCGTTACTACATCTTTGAGTCCATCAATGTGGTCCGCGTCCGCGTGAGTCGGCAGCACATAATCAATCGAATCGAGTCCACGGTACCAGAGGTACTCGCAGACGACCGTCTCACCAATACTGCGCCGCCGACTCACCGAAGAGTCTTTCAAGAACTGAGGCCTACCGCCGCCGTCGACCAAGAGCGTCGCACCATCGGGCATGGTTATCAACGCTGAGTCGCCCTGGCCCACGTCGAGAAAATCCAAACGCAGTTGTCCATTTGTTGTCTGCCGGCTATGCGGGTGCCACACCAGGAAACCAAACATCAACAGTTGTACGACGACGATCCACGCCAATTTGTTTCCGTGCGGGAACGCTCCTTCCTGCTCCTGCCTACCGCTCTTGCTCCTGCTTTTGCTCCTGCCCACCGGATTCCAGCGCGTCAATAAGTACGCAAGTACCACCGACGGCAGGTAGTAGATACCGTAGATCGCTCGCGCGCCGCCGGAATATTCTGCGATCCTGAGCGAGGCAACACCGAATCGCGCAAAGGGATCGACACTATGAAGCATTAACCAATCGATCGTATTTGCCAGAGCGATCAGAGGCACAGCAAACGTAGCACTAAGTTGAACAACCAACAGCGCTATGAGTGCGACGGCAGCAAGCAGCGCCAACAGAATTCCAACCACGATGTTCAGAATCAACGAAGAAACAGAGAGTCGGTGGAAATAAACAATCTGCAAAGGAAGAAGCACGACCTGAACCGAAATTGAGACGACAACCGCAGCAAATAAGTATCGCAGCAGCCGTTGCAGATGGTGTTGTTCGAGCCAGCCCGCAAGCGGTGATTTGAACAAGCCGAAGCTGTGATTCAGCCTCGACTGTTCTCGCACCCAATCGCTTTCACTCCAGAACAGGATTTCGGCCAGTGTCTTTATCGACCGTGAACATTCGGGTGGATACGGAGTCGTTCTTGAAGGTCGCCAGCAGCCTATCTGTTGAAGGTTTTTCAAAATGGGCCAGCCGACACCGACGATGGCCAGCACCGACAAAAACGTCAGTTGTAGGGATGGATCGAAAAGTTCTTTCGGACTACAAGCCAGAAGCACGAGGGCTGCGGCGCCCGATGAGTTTAGAGGTGACGATGTGCGAAACAACAAATGTCCGGCGGCGACAAAACTAAACATAAATGCCGCGCGAACAACCGACACATCAGCCCCAACCGCGATCGTATAAAGCCAGACGACACTCGCCGAGGCCGCCACTTGCAGCCACCGCCGCGCGATCAAACGACGTGCGATCAGCAACACGAATGCTCCCAGAAAACTGATGTGGGCGCCGCTGATGACAAGGATGTGAAAGGTGCCGCCGTCGCGAAAACGATCGGCGGTCGCAGTCGAAAGGTTGTAGCGATTGCCCAGTAAAGCGGCGGCAAGAACAGCAGCGGTTTCGTTTGAGAAGTGCGAATCGAATTGCCGCTGAACAAACGCACGCCAACGGTAAAGCGTTGCTGAGGGACTCCAACGATTCAAATGACCCATTTGGATCGATTCGGGTCCGCGTATCTCGACTATCGCATCGAGATCCTTTGTGTCGAGATACCCAGCTAGCGTCGAAACGCCTGGGTTTCGATATTGCTCAGCTCTATCGAGTTTCGTTCCAACGGCGATGCGCGAACCTGGCTGCAGATCCAGTTCGCGATAAATGCTTTCATCGTCGCGGTCTCTAAAGTAGCCGTTGAGGGCAACTATGCCGGAACAGTTGAGTGAGACTGTTGAGGATTTAATGCTTTCAACCTGCAATGACAAATGAACCGCGTCTCTGGCGAATTCAACCGGCCCGGTGACCGTCCCTCGTAACTCAACAGGCTCTTCAGCTCCGACCGTTCCGCGATCAATCAAATTCTTCAGTTGATTCAGCGGAGTTTGTGATTGTAGACACGTGAGACACGCTCCGGCGAAGAACATGCCTGCCAGCAAGGACAATCCGGCTATGCGCAATCGAGCAAAACCAGCTGCTAAGAACGTAAACCAGATTGCAATCGTGAGACCAGCCAGCAGATAACCGATTCGAATCGGGAGGAACGTGGCGAATATGATTCCAACAGCAAATGCAGATGCGAGCTGAAACAAAACATTGGTGCTGAAAAGCGGAATGTGAGAATCGCTGTGCATTCGTGAGGAATAGAGCGAGAGAATTTAGGCCGCAGGATACCATGAATTGTGACAAGATCACCTCAGACAGTCGCCGACGAAGTTGCCAGACTTACTTTTGGCGTAACTGATGAAGCTTCGTAGTTTTGGAGTTTGCAGATCTAAGCGAATGAACCTCATCGACGACATTAAAGCTCGCTTGATGAAGTATCCGGACGTTCGTTACGAGAGCAATGCCTCATCGATCACCGTTTTCCCTCATTCTCCTGACGGCTTTGCGGTAACGCTTGTAGTTAATCATGGAAACGTCTACACGATCTCATTTGAAGGTTGGCACGAAGATTTTGAAGGTGAAGAAGAAGCCCTTAACGTATTTGCTTTAGGGTTATCTGACGAATGTCGCTTGAAGGAATATCGTCGAGGGAACTTTGCCCACAAGTGGACGGTGGAATACCTGGACGACGAAGGACAGTGGAAAGAAGAAAGCACGACGGGTCTCCTGCTCTTTCCGTTCTGGAAGAGGATGTCAGTCCGTTATCTGCAAAACAATTTCCTTCGTCGCACAACAGTCAGTACCGAAACGCGGTAGCGTCGGGTCTAGATACAATTACGTCGATCCAAGATGAACGACGACCCGACGCTACCGCGTTTCGGTACCGACTGTTGTGCCAGAGTGTTGATAGCCACAGGCAGTCAGGGTGGAACCTAACATAGAAGCGTCTCATCCACGCGATTAAACTACTGAGACCGTGGAGGGACACTCGATGAAGCGCCTAATTACTCACTTCCTCGTCGCTGCAACGACGTTCTGCCTCGGCATCAGTAGTCAATCAATCTTCAGGGCGAAGCTGATTACTCAAGTTGAAAAGCCGCAAGCTGTCGAATCGATTGCGATAGCGCTTAAACAACCGAGTGCTGTCCAAGCTAACATCTCGACACCTGGGTCTGACGTCGTATGGGATTATGACGTAGACCGATTCAATCCTCGCGGCGATTACTACATTCTCGGACCCAAACCAAAAGCATTCCGAGAGTTTGATTGCCTCGATTTGGCCGTCTACCCAAGCGATGGGAAAGCGGTGGGCCAAGTGACGATTCAGATCGTTGTGAATCGCACCTACGAGGTGCAATACGCGATGTCGGGTCGGGTTACAGAACACGGGTTGAGCTTCGCCACAACCGCTCCGTCAGACAACCAGTACGATTACACCTTCGATGGATACTTCCTGAGAACGGGAGTTTTATCCAACGCACGTAAACACGAGGCGGTCCTCGAAGGTCGCATCACCAAATCCAAGAACGGCATCCGGGTTGCGGAAGCCACAATCAGATTCCGCGTTGAGTACTTAGGCTGCTAAAGAATCACACACAAGGGTTGTGGCAATTGCCGTTTGCGTGTATATGCTAGCGGCAAATTTCTTATGCCACCCACAACCGGCAACGGAAAGATTTGCTACATCCAAATCCCGGCGACCGACATCGCGCGTTCGGCTGAGTTCTATCAAAGCACCTTCGGCTGGAACGTCAGACGCCGCAGTAACGGATCGACTGCGTTTGATGATGGTGTCGGTGAGGTAAGCGGCGAATGGGTTACCGGTCGTGCACCTTCCGTTGAGCCGGGTTTACTGTTCTACATTATGGTCGATAGCGTCAGTGAAACTATCGAAGCAATCGTTGCTCACGGAGGCGAAGTAGTTCAGCCGATTGGCGCTGACCATCCTGAGGTAACTGCAAGATTTCGCGATCCGGGCGGCAACATCATCGGGATCTATCAAGAGCCGGTCGCGTCCACCTGAAATTCACATCGACGGAACCAGATGCTGCGTTATTCCCCTAAACGGCTTACACAGGTAATCCTCGCAGTGATCATTGCGGGAGTAGAAGTTTCCGCTAACTCCTCACTCGTGTCTTTACAAATCCAAAGCGATGAGCAGCCCGTCTACACAAACTACAAAGGTATTCAAATCGGCATGAGTATCGCTGAGGCGCGTAAGAAACTCGGAGAGACCGCAGACAAGAACGAGGGTCAGGACTTCTATGAGTTCTCACCGGACGAAATGGCGCAGGTCTCGTACGACGCATCTGGTGTCGTAACCGCGATCGCAGTGACATACTTCAAAGCGAGTGATGCGCCGACTGCAAAGAATGTTCTTGGTGTCGATATCGAACCGCAACTGAACGGCAATCTGTATAAGCTGATCAGATATCCGAAAGCTGGTTACTGGGTCTCATACTCGAGAACCGAAGGAGACCCGGCGGTGATCACGGTGACAATGAACAAATTGGAACCAATTAAATCCAATTAACCTAGGAGCAACGAGGACAAGATGGCTAAACGACTTACTTACCTAATTCTGTTGCCTTTTATTCTCTTAACTACCGCGGTAGCACAAATCGAACCACCAAAACTCACTCCCGTACCGAGTACGGAAAGTCAGAAGCAACGAATCAGGGCAGGCGTCGCGCTGCACGATCAAGGCGATTACTCGGCAGCGATTGCGAAATACGAGGACGTGCTTAAAGAAAACCCCACTAACGTACTTGCTCTTTATGAACTCGCCTTCACTCTGTCAGCGAAGAAGGAATATCGGAAGAGTTTGGAGATGGCATACAAGGGAGCTCAATATCAGTCAGAGAGTCTGACTGACTTCTACTTATTGATTGGAAACAATCTGGACCTAATGGGCGAGCCGAAAAAGTCGGTTGAGATTTACAAGAAGGCTCTTACGCTGAAACCAGACGATCACCTTCTGCATTACAACCTGGCCGTCACATACAACAACATGGGCAATCCCGAGGAAGCAAAGAAATCTCTCAAGGAAGCGACATTCGCGAATCCGAATCATCCGAGTAGCCATCTTTTGCTAGGCACGATTTGGTACAAAACCCGTTACAGAACTCCGGCGCTGTTTGCTGTTTCACGGTTCCTTATAATCGAACCTCGGTCCCAGCGATCACCCAACGCTTTCAATGTGCTGCAAGAGATATTGAAGGGTGGTGTTAGTGAGGGTCAAAAGCCGAATCAGATAAATATTGCCGTCGACTTTGCAGCGAGCAAAGATGAAGGCGATTTTGGCACTGTTGATCTAGTACTTGGCTTGAGTCGAGCTGCGGGAATGACAGAGAAGGACAAATCGAAATCAGAAGTGCAGCTGTTTGTAGACCAACTGGAGACCGTGTTGGCAATAATGTCGGAAACGGATCCGAAAGGTGATAAAACAAAGTTCACCTGGAGGTATTACATCCCATATTTCGTTGAGATGAAGAAGAACAATTACGTCGAGCCGTTCGCTTACTACATCAGCCAGACAAGCCGGTTCGCCGGCGTAAAGCAATGGTTAGCAGACAACGGCACTCGACTGAATGAGTTTTTGAGCTGGTCGAAGAATTATCAGTGGCCGAAGGAATGAAGTCGTCTCAACGAATCTGGAAATGTCCTGGAAACCCGACAAACTCCTCAAAGCAATTCTCATCTGGACCGTGCTCACGTTTGTGATCGTGTGGCTGCCTTTGGTTCGTGGTCTCATGGATGGCGACAGCTACCAATGGGGCTACTCTTTCTGGGGATGGCAGGCAAGTTCGCATGGCATCAGGGGCGATTACTGGCTGGTAGTTCTACAAGCGATTCTAGGAGTCGTTTTGCTCTACCGCGGATGGCGCGGAGCTAAACAACCGTTCCACTGGCTCTTGTTGCTGTGGCACTTCTCACTTGCCACGCAAGCGATCTACAACTCTGAAACCTCGCCTGAGGACTATCGTTTGCGAGGTGACACTCTTGGTGTTGATGTATCACTTGCATGGGTCGGACCAGTAGTCTTCGGCGGCTTCGCATTGTTATCGCTGTTATGGGTGATCCGAGACATGAAAAAGTCACGCGAGAGACTTGCGCCTGAATGGACTAGTGTCAACCGTATTGTGCTTCTAATCGCCGCGGGCCTTTTGCCGTTCCAGTTTGTGCTCCTTAGGTACGGCGTGCAGCATGGCTTAAGAGATCAAGTCGGCGTAATTCTGACAATGCTGCAATGGGTTCTGCTTAATCTTGGACTCTACCCATGGGTCCGACGCTCGCTTAGTAACTAATTCAACTTAAAGAACAAGAAAGGGATAAAGATGAACAAGCTCACTCACGCAGTTTACCTGTGTGTTCTCTTGTTAGGCTTCACTTCCGCCATTGTAGGTCAATCGCAGTACAAACCAGCGATTGAATATCATTCCTTTATGGATATGCGTTTCTACGAGAACCAGGGCGGATTTCTCGTTGAAAGATTGGAAGTAGTATTCCCGCCGGCTGGAGTGAAAAAGGGGACTTTCGTGATCTCTAAAGCGAGCGGCGAAGTAGTGAAAACCGTTCCTTTGCGACTCCAGGCTCCGCTTGATACTTTCACCGTGTTTGGAATGTTCGAACCCGACGGTGTTCCGGGTAATGCCAACGTCGGCGAGCCCGGCGACTACGTTCTTTCAGTTAAGATCGGCGACCAGACGCTCACCAAGCTACCCTTCAGCTTAAAGCGCGAAGCGAGTAGCGATCCTTTCAATCCGAAGACAACGTTTGTGCGCGAAGGACCATGGCGCGACCTCGCATACTTTTCGAGCCGAACAGACGATCCCGCGAGCCATCTCGTGTTCACGTGGTGGACCAACATGCGAGAGATTCCGGCCGGCAACCCTAGACCGCTCGTTACGCTTCACATCATGCGGGGAGCCCAGGAGATCGCAACGACCAGGAGTCCGGTCGTCCTGTCACAAACTGATTGGCAATACTTTAATCAGGAGTTTCACTTTCCAACGGAAAAGCAAGTTCGCTGGATGACGCTTGCTGATCTCACCAAACAGGATGGCGACTACACCATCGTAGCGAAGGTAAATGGAAAGCAGTTTAAGTCGTACAAGGCTCAAGTCAGGGGTGGTCAACTACAACGACTGCCGCAGAATCAGCTCGGCTTTGAACCTGCCACTGATTTCGTTTCTCCCCGCATGGTAGACACATCAGCGGGTACAACTTCGCGCTACGTAATGAAGGACACTTATTGGGTAAGGAAGAATTAGACCGCGTTGCGCTGTCGAATCAGCCATTAATATCGAGGCACCGGGTATGTTCCGGTGCTTTGCCATTGTGGCAAACCACACCAAGCCAAAAGTGTTCTCACTCGTGCGGCCTTGATTAAATGTCGCTACCTTGTCGTCGACGACTTCTACACACTGCGTCCGTCGGAGCACAACATGAAACCTGTTTTGATTGCCACAGTCATCCTCTGTTTTTCTGTCATTGTAGGAAACGCACAACCGTCCTCTGCAAAGTTATCTGAGCAGGAATGGCAGAAGGTGATTTCTGCGCTCCAGAAGGAAGATTGGAAGG
>DATJKB010000430.1:0-7712 GCA_035491875.1 Pyrinomonadaceae bacterium
AAGAAGCCATTCAAATGAGTTGTTGCTGGTCTATCGAACGCACATGAATTCAATAAGATCTTTTTCGGTGGGTTCTGCCGTATTTGGTGATGGCCGGTTAACAATCATCGCCGGTCCTTGTGTTGTCGAAAGCGAGGAACATGTATTGATGATGGCGCGAGAATGTTCGAGTCGCGCGAAACAAGCTGGATTAGATTTCGTTTTTAAAGCTTCGTTTGATAAGGCGAACCGTTCGTCGATAAAAAGTTTTCGCGGCCTTGGGATGGAAACAGCACTCGACGCGTTGAAGACTGTGAAGCAGGAACTCGGGGTGCCGGTGCTCACGGATGTACACGATGTATCGCAGGTTGCGACTGTTGCAGAGGTAGCTGACGTAATTCAGATCCCAGCTTTTCTTTGCCGGCAAACAGATCTGATCCTGGAGTCTGCGCGTTCCGGACGGGCGTTGAATGTGAAGAAAGGGCAATTCCTGGCACCACAGGACGCGCGCAATATTGTCGATAAAGCGCGCGAGGCCGGTTGTGAGCGATTGATGTTAACGGAACGCGGAGCGAGCTTTGGCTACAACAATTTGGTAGTCGACATGAGATCGCTACCAATCATGAGAAGTTTTGGCGTGCCAGTAGTGTTTGACGTGACGCACTCTCTCCAACTGCCGGGCGGGCTCGGTCATGCAACTGGCGGCCAATCCGAATACATCGAACCGCTCGCCCGTGCAGGTGTTGCTTGTGGAGTTGATGCCGTATTCATGGAAGTGCACGAACGTCCCGAGAAGGCTTTGTCAGATGGCCCAAATGCGCTGCCACTCGATCGAATGCAGTCGTTGCTTCACATGTTGCGGGACGTCCATAAGGTAGTGAACTCTGGACGAGCGTAGGGCTCCCGCAACAGGTCGTGACTGTTGGTGGATACTCAACTACAGAACGGGAGCGAAGCGACCGCTTTCAAGTTGCGTTGAGTAGTTTGCTAGTTGACATCGGTCGCTTCGCTCCCGTTCTGTAGTTAAGTGTTTGCTGAAATGTTTTTCCAAACAACGACTTTCACGTTCGTCGATCTTAAGATTCAGTTAACCATCGTTAAAGTCATTTCGAAATCGGAACACACTACAGTCTCGTATGAAAATCTTCTTTCACACTAACCTCTTCATCACACTCATTCTTTCTTCAAGTCTCGTAGCCCTTTCTCAAACAGAGGGCACGGCCGTTTGGCAGGTGACTATGTTTGACGTCAACGCGAATGTCCAACAGGCCGATCGATCTTTGAATGGAACGGCGAACATCAGCGCGATCAATGTCGGTACTGCTCCCGGATCGACATTCACTGTGCGTTTGAATTCAAAGGCAAGCGTGAAGACGGCAACCGTCGCTGGTGCAACAGCAGCTTTCCGCACTGTCGCCGAAACAAAAGGCGACTTGCAGCGAGTGGTTATTTCGTTGCCCGGTTCGGTTGCGCCGAAAGGTACTACTAGCGTAACCATCAATTATTTGTTGCCTGTAGCCTCCAACACCGGACTTGCGGCGGTTAGCCCGATCTCAACACAGTTCTTGCCGCTTTCGTTTTGGTATCCAATGCCAAACACCCCGCTGAGTCTTAGAGGCGCAGACAATGCACCATTCAAAGTATCGGTGAATTTGCCGAACGTCGTCTCGTCTGGAATCGAAAAGAGTTCCGGAGTATTCGAGCAGTCACTCAACGGCCAACCGTTCTTCATTCAAGGCGACTGGGACAAGATTGAAGGTGCAGGCGAAGGGAAGGGGATCGTCGTCTACGTTACGCAAGGTGCTTCGGCAGACGAGAAGAAACGCGCGGAGGCAATGATCGCCTATACCGCTGCGGCGCGCGCGTATCTCGCATCGATTTTGGGGACAGCGCCCGACGCTCCTGTGCGACTGGTTGCGGCTCGACGCGGCTCGGGATTTAGCGATACCGGGACAGTTCTTCTCGATAACGATGTATTTAAACTTCCCAAGATCGACACGGCGTCAGCGTTGGCGGTTGCCGAAGCCGTAGCGCGCCTGTGGCTTGGTGGTCAGACGCCAATTCGCGGTGAGGGAGCAGGCGTGTTGCGCGATGGACTCGTGCGATTTCTGGCGAACTCATTCCTCGAAAAGCAGTTCGGGCGTGATGCCGTTGAATCAGAGTTGGTTCGACAACGACTGGCCTATATCGCGGTCGCCAAGCGTGATGGACCACTTGCCCGCGCCAGCTCACTTGACAGCTCCTACTTTGGCTCGGTTCCCAATCGGGGTGCAATGACGTGGCGTTTGATCGATCGCAAAGTCGGTCACGATGCCTTCATCGGCGTGTTGCGCAGCGCGCTTGAGACCGGGAAGACTGACAGCGCTGGATTAACCCTGCCAAACTTTCGCACTGCGTTGATTAGCCGGGGTGGAGAGAGTTTGAAGACACTCCTGGACCAGCAGCTTGATCAAGTGCCGGACACTGATCTGATGATCGGATTGCCCCAAAGCCGCAATGCGGAATGGTTCACAGCACTGCGAAACCTCGGATCTACGGACGTGACCGCTCCGGTTCTCGCAATAACGGATCGCGGCGAAAGGTTGACCGCAGAAGTCACTGTGCCCGCGCGAAATTTCGGTGAAGCAGTGTTCAAAACAACCAGCAAAATAGTTCGTGTTGAAATCGATCCAGACAAGCTTTATCCGCAACTCGATTACAGTAACGACTCCGCGCCAAAGAGTCGGGAAATAACCGACGCACTCGCTGATGCGACGCTGCAACTAGGCGCCCAAGACTTTGTGAAAGCCGAGACGAGCGCACGCGAGATTTTCAATGCATACCCACGACTTCAGGAAGCACGAATTCTGCTCGCGAGGGCGTTGCTCGGTCAGAACAAGGTTGACGAAGCTGAGCGGCTATTTCGATCTGCACTGGACGAACCGCTGCCAACAACAGCGACGCTTGCCTGGGCCGACATCGGCCTCGGTGAGATCAGCTTAAAGCGCGGTCAGGCTGCGGAGGCAGCGAAGCGTTTCAACGAGGCCGTGATCGCGAGCCGCGATTATCCGTCATCATTGGCCGCGCGACTGGCACGAATCCGTGCTGAGGTGGCCGCCAATAACTCGCCACCGGTGGATGAGCCAGCACGCACGTTTATTGCACAATTGGCGACCGCAATCATGAGTGGCAAGAAGGCAGAGCTTGAGTCGCGTGTAGTGGCAGGGGAGTTGGTCCGATTCGTCAATGGTATCGTGGGTACACAACCTGAGATGTGGGAAATGAAAGTGGTCCGAACAGAATTACTTGATCCCAATCAGCTTGCGGCCGACGTTACCATCAGAGCGAAACAACTCGGACGCGAATCAGCCGGCACAGCAGTGTTAGTGCTCGCGCGTACGGGCGGCGGGTGGAAGCTTTCTGGTGTTGAATTGTTCGAAGTGCGCTGAAGCGGAGTAACACAACCACAGAACGGGAGCGAAGCGACCGATTTCAACGTATGTCGTCGGCTTCCGAATTCCAATCGGTCGCTTCGCTCCCGTTCTGTAAATTCAAACCAAATGTCAGATAAAATATTGGTTGAACATCGAGCATCGCGCATCAAGTTGCTGCTGATGGATTGTGACGGCGTGTTGACCGACGGCCGGATCTGGATTGTTGACGGGGACGATCAGAAAGTTTTCAACACACGAGATGGTCTGGGTCTTGAACTACTGCATCGCGCAGGCTTAAGTTCCGGGATCATCTCCGGTCGAGAATCGAGTGCCTTGCAACACAGAGCCGAGGCGTTAGGAGTTTTGTTTATTTATCAAGCTGTTGAGAATAAGGTCGCAGCTTTTGACCACATCCTGGCGAAGGCTGCTATGACACCGTCTGAAGTGGCGTATATCGGGGATGATCTGAACGACATACCATTGATGCTTCGGACGGAGTTGGCTGTTGCTGTTGCCGATGCGTCGGAGGAGACGAAGCAGCACGCGCACTACGTGACGCGCGCCGCAGGAGGCGACGGAGCAGTGCGCGAAACGATAGAGCTTATCCTCAAAGCACAGAACCGTTGGGATGATTTAGTGAAAAGGTACCTGGATTGACACTTCAGCGGATAGTTCCTTAATCTTCTCAGCGCATTCCGAACATTCAATCGAGCGGGCGTAACTCAATGGTAGAGTGTCAGCTTCCCAAGCTGAAAGTTGCGAGTTCGAGCCTCGTCGCCCGCTCCATTTTTCTCAGTAATTCACAAAGTCTGATGATCCGCAGACACTAAAACACGACCGTCCCCCAAAACGTCTCCGAGCTCCGTCTTGGATCTGTGATTTTCGGGAGCGCAAGCGTCCGCGCTTGCAATCGCGGCGCTCATTGGACGTAGCAACCAGGACGGTTGCGCTCCAGTCCCGTTTCGAGATCAGAAAGTGAATTTCGCTGCGACCTGAACAATTCGCGGATTATTGCTAGTAGAGATGATCCGGCCGAAATCGCCGGCGTCGCCGTTGGCGATAATCTGACCAGTGGTTGGACTAATGGATGTGGAAGGAACAGCGTTGAAGTTGCTAATCGGATTGGCAAAGTTCACGTGATTGAAGAAATTGAAGAATTCCGCTCGGAACTCAATGTTCTTCGATTCCGTTAGTGAGAAGCGTTTGGTGATCGAAAAATCAACATTGGTCTGATGCGGCCCACGTAAGACATTGCGGCCGACAGCACCAATGTCCGTGCCGATCGAGTCGGCACGGGCCATACCATCTGAGCTCGGAATTATTTGGCCCGCCTGCACGATGGGGCGAGCAAAAGCATACGGACTGAAAAAGTATCCTGCGGGAATATGGCTCGTCGCGCTGTCGCGTGTTTGGCCTGGCACCCAGGCGGGGCGCGCCAATATGTTATTGCCAGTCAATCCATAAAACGAACCGGAGCCGCCATCCACTATGTCGATCGGCAGACCAGACATAGCAGTGATGATTCCCGCTACCTGCCAATTAGAAAACAACAATCTTCCGGCAGTTGACTTCGGCGCGAAAGCGGGACGCGGCAAGTCCCATAGGTAGCTCAAGACAAACCGATGGGTGCGGTCAAAGTCGGACAACCCGCGGTTGGCGCGATTGTCGAGCTGGTCGCCGAGGATGCCGGCGGTATCCGAAAAGTCTCCGGTAGTACCGCCAATATTGCCCGAGGCATTGTCAATCGACCTCGAGAAAGTATAGGCCGCGAGCAGTTGCAGTCCTTTAGAGAGCCTTTTCGTTAAACTCATCTGAAGCGAGTGGTAGTTTGATTGGGCGGTGGACTGAACTTGGGCAAACCCTCCTACTTCGACACCCTGGTACGGTGCACGCAATGCGGCGTTCACCGGCGTGTTAGTTGTGATCACCTCGTGAGTCACAGCATTCACGATCGGTCGTTCCGGACTGGCGAGCGGCGCCTGGTTAATGGCGACATTGCGAAACAAATTCAAGCCACGGGTGCCTACGTACGCTACTTCAAGGAGTAGTTCGCTGCCAAACTCGTATTGAGCGCCGAGGTTGTACTGTTGAAAGTAAGGAGTCCGCAGGCCACGGTCGAACGTATTGCCGGCGAGAGCGACGCCGACTACAAACTTGGGAAACTCATCAACTGAGGGTAAGGGAAAGAACGGGTTCTCTAAGGGAACCGGCAGACCTGCCGGGCTGCGACGACTCGTGTACAGCGGTGGAAAGTCCGCGCCGCCCACGTAGAGTGTCGATGCCCGAGAGTGGAAGAGGCCGTAGCCGCCCCGGAAGACAAACCGTGACGAATCCCGAGGCAAGTAAGCGAAACCAACACGCGGCGCAAAATTGTTTGGGTCAACACTAGTGACGACTCGTTTCGAGACGTTAGGAACATTTGGCAGGTCGTACTGCGGAATTACATTGCCTGCCTGCACGAATCCGCCAACAGGCGGACCAACCGGATTTCCGCTGCCGTCCAACTGTAGCCGCGGTTGATAGAGTGTTGGATCGAAAGCCGAGATTGCCCCGCGAGTGTCGTACGGCGGCAGGTCCAGCTCATAACGCAGGCCAAGATTGAGGGTCAGCGTACGCGAGAACTTCCAGTCGTCCTGTACAAACCCACTGTAATCCGTCGCGCGGAGGTTGCGAATATTAATGCCATCTCCGTAAGTTGAGTTGGTGGCGGAACCGATTAAGAAGTTATTGAAGCTCCCGAAAGTTATCTGACCGCGCCGGTTGTTGTTGGTGGTGAGATGCACATGATAATCGATAACTTCGCCGCCCATGCGAATGGTGTGACGGCCACGGCTCATTGAAAGAATGTCAACCAAGGTCGTCGCTGATTCGTGCGTCTGTATATCTATGGCCAGGCCAGAGTTTCCAATGGTCACCGCGTTACTGCTGGCGGCTCCAATCGTGATGCGTCCCAGGCCGGGATACGCGCCGGCGTTCGTGCGGTTGATTCCCAGATCAGAATCTCTGATCGGATTTTGTCCAAAAGTGTTCTGGCGAATGAAGCTGTAGCCGGCCCGCACTTCGTTGACCGTGCGCGCGCTAAACCTATGAAGATCCTGGAAGGCGATCAGACTATTGTTCTGCTCGCGATCCGAGCCAATGCCGGGAACGTTTGTCAGTCCGCCGGGAAAAGCCAAAAACTGTGGCGCTCGCGAAAAGAAAAACTTAATCGCCAATGAGTTTTGTTCAGTCCAGCGGTAATCCAGGTTCGCGTTGAGTTGATCTTCGCGATAGGTCGAAGTGGCTGAACCCGAATAATGGCCGTCGGCTTGTGGCGTCGGTATAAGAAATTGGCCGTTCGGCAGTTTCGCGTTCAGGAGAGCCAACGCCACGGGATGGATCGAGAGCGCCGGCACTAGGTTCCGCTGCAGAGGCTTGAACGTCGCCAGCAGCGTCTGTTCGGAACGATCGTCCGTCAAGCCTTTTGCGATCATGACGCCGCTGCGCTTGGCGCCGTTGCGCTCGCGCGTGCCCTGATAGGAACCGAAGAAAAATATTCGGTTGGTTTTGATTGGCCCACCCAGTAATCCACCAAAGACATTCCGCTGCAGAGCGGGGCGATTCACACCCGCAGCTTTGAGGAAGGGATTGTTAGCGTTCAGCGCATCGTTGCGAAAATATTCATAGGCCGCGCCATGAAAGTTGTTTTCGCCGCTGCGCGTCACCACTTGCAGGCTGCCGCCGGCGCCGCGGCCGAACGTCGCGTCGTAGAGCGACGTCTGGACTTTGAACTCCTGAATGGTCTCCGGCGCAGGCACGGCCAAACTGTACGCAGAGTTGGTATCTACTTTATTGGCGTCAACTCCGTTGAGCTCGAAGTTATTTTGATTTATGCGTGCGCCGTTGACCGAGACATTTTGCGAGTTGCGACCCAGCGCGCTGTTGTCGGGCAGCGCGACAGAGGTACCGGGCGAGAGGGCGAGGATCTGCATGAAGTTGCGCTGCGCCAGCGGCAGTTCCGAGACCGCCCGCGAGTCAACCACACGCCCCATCTGTGGGCCATCCGTTTGGAGAAGTGAATCGACGGGTACTGTGACTGGATCGAATCCCGCCTCGAGTTGGCGGTTAAGACGCCGGGTCTCAGTTATTCGTACCTGTGTGGGAAGCGCCTGTCTGGCAAATCCCACGGCCGTAACTATTACGTGATAGCTGCCAGCCGGCAAAAACTGCACGACATAGTTACCATCCGCGTCGGTAGTGGCTTTCCACTCTTCGCCGGTTGCATCACTAGTGACGGTTATTTCGGCTCCGACAATGACGGCGTCGTTCTTGTCCGTCACG
>DATJKB010000431.1:0-17144 GCA_035491875.1 Pyrinomonadaceae bacterium
TTCGCGAAAACAGCTTCACTTGCTCTTCTAACGACATTTCCTCCGGATACACAGTCAGAAAACCAAGACGTTGAAGAACCTCAACAACTTCAGCTTCGTTCGCGATCCTTCGTTTCGAGGCTCGGGCGCGACTGATGTAGAGGCATTCGCCTTTCCCCTTGTAGTTCGCCTGGCCACCGAGGGTTCGCACCATCAACTCCCGCACCCGACGAATGATATCGTCGTTGTAATGACCAGCCGGTGCCACGTGCGAAGGCATGATAACTCTTCGAACCCGCAACACCTCCCCTGGTCCAATGAACTCGATTGATTTCAGATTAAAACAACGTAGCGAAGAATGAACGAATTCCAACTTCGCACAACTATCCGGCAACAGTAGTACTAACCGACTTAGATGGTCCTCCATAACAACAAGTCTAGACATCACGTCCATCAGCCAGTGGAAGTAAGCAGTGCTCCAATCGTCAGTAACCCACAGCACCTCATACTCAACGTTGCGCCTGTGCTTAAACCCGTAGTTGTCTGCAAAAAACTTTATTCGACTTCGGAGTTTCCATTGTTTGATGTTGTGAGGGAAAGCGAAGGACTCTGGCAACATCCCGAGGGCATTAAAGAGAATACCATCCGGGCTAATGCGAACATTATCGAATTCGAGCAGCGAGGTTGCCGGTATAACTCGCTCAAGTTCGTTTTGAAAAAGAGGAAGATCTTCGTCACGCAAATTAAGCGGAAGTCTTCGTGTGGAGGTTGACTCTGGCCACAGCAGTCTTACCGTCTTTGCCGTCATTGCTAAACTGAAACTTGTGGTTAACTTGAGCTTAGTGATCGTTTATCTACGAAAATATACTCGTTGAGCTTGCCGAGGATGATTACGTTCTGCACACACACTTCGTAATCGCAAGTCTTCAAGAAATGGACGATCTCTGACTTATTGGGATCCACCGATTTATCTTCGACGACTACAAACTTAGGCCTGAAGCGTTGCCAGTCATTGGACCTGAGAGCCTCAAGGTCATAGCCTTCAACGTCCACGTTCATAAAATCTATGACTCGACCATTAGGCACATGCCTTTCGAGCGTTTCCGCAAGGGGCATGACAGGCACCTTAATTTCGCGTTTGACTTCACTAAATATTCCTAAGTGGTCGAGAAACTCACGCGAAAAGCTATTCATCGTTGAATCATCAGCAATGAAATAGTAAGTCAGTTCTCCGCGGCTACCGGAGATACCTATTTCCAGATTTATATCGCCAGGTCTCACCCGATCGAACAGTGCTTTGCTCCCAGGTCTGGCTTCGATGTTTATGCCTCGCCATCCATTCAAGTAAAAGAAATAGGTATTGGAAGAGCGGGTAGGATGATAGGCTCCAACATCAACGAAGAATCCGTCTTGCTTATCCGAACCGAGAATGTGCCTCAAAATCATATCTTCGCCGGCGGACGAGAACGATGGAGCGTATGAGTGGTAGCCCAAAAGCAGTTGTTGAGCGCGTCTCTTAAGATCTGTTGAGAGAAACGGTTTAAGTAGTGATCTAAGATCTGCCATTCGAGATACTAGTCAGGCGACGAACGTCGGCTACCGGTTGACGCTGTAATATGAAGGCTAATACATGGTACAACATTCGACGCTATTTCCACTGACGCTAACATCAGGACCTTACCCGGAGGATCGATTCATTACACATGATTTTGACTGAAACGAAGCTTCAAGGCTGTTTCATCATTGAGCCAGAGCGGTTTGCCGATGATCGTGGTTTCTTTGGCCGTGCCTGGTCCGAATCAGAATTTGCTTCACAGGGATCCTCGGTTCACTTTGTCGAGGCGAATATCTCCTTCAACCGAAAGAGGAACACCTTACGCGGACTCCATTATCAGGGCCATCCAAACGAACAAGGAAAACTAGTGCGCTGTACTCGTGGCGCCATTTACGACGTCGCGTTGGACATTCGTCGGGATTCTGCAACGTATAAGCAGTGGGTAGGCGTTGAGTTAACTCAAGAGAATCGTTTTATGTTGTTCGTGCCTGCAGGCCTGGCCCACGGTTTCCAAACGCTCGTGGACGATTCGGAGGTTTACTACGAAGTAACAAACATGTATGCCCCGGCAAATTCGTTTGGTGTTCGTTGGAACGATCCTGCGTTCAATATCGAATGGCCACATGCTACAGAGCGAATCATCATACCTCGCGACAGTGACTATCCTGACTTCAAAGACTGACTGTTCTCAGAATACGTGGTCGATCAGATCACCTCGTTTAAAACCCTCGCTTGACGGGCTTTCGCGGCCTGTCTAGACTGCAACTCACGTAATCAAAATCCTTAGTCGTTTATGTAAATCGGGTTCGCCAATGCCGTGTTCTTCCAATCGAGTCAATGACCAGGACAACCAGTGAGAGCGCGAGTCATCTACAAAACGCTGGCGTAGCCCCGTCTAGTGAATCAACATTGAGTACTGCTCCAATCACACACCTGCCTGACGAGCCCATCGTTGTTATCGAACCGCGCGATTCGTGGAGAATGCTTGATCTTAGTGAACTCTGGGCCTACCGCGAGCTTGTGTACTTTCTTACCTGGCGAGATGTTAAGGTCCGATATAAGCAAACGTTCCTGGGTGTCGCGTGGGCCATAATCCAACCGCTGTTCACGATGATCATCTTCACGCTGTTCTTCGGTCGTTTGGCCGGGCTTGAGGATCGCACTAACGGAATACCGTATCCTTTGTTCGCTTATGCTGGGCTTCTTCCCTGGACCTTTTTTTCTAACGCTTTAACAAACAGCGGTAATAGTTTAGTGGGAAGCGCCAACCTGATAACTAAAGTTTATTTCCCGCGAATGATTGTTCCAGGCGCCGCAGTCGCGGCCGGCCTAATCGATTTCGCCATCGGCTTTATCATCCTCATTCCGCTGCTGATCTATTACAGAATCACGCCGACGTGGAACTTGTTTATGCTTCCTGTTTTGGTCGCGCTGATCACCGTGCTCGCGACGGCAGTCGGAATGTGGCTATCAGCCTTGAATGTTAAGTACCGCGACATTCGCTTCGCGTTACCGTTTTTGATTCAACTTTGGATGTTTGTTTCCCCCATCATCTATCCCGCGAGTATCTTGCCGGCGAAGTGGCGCTGGCTTTTAGAGCTGAATCCACTGACCGGAATAATAGAAGGATTCAAGTCGGCGTTGTTCGGTGTGCCGTTCAACTGGACCTCACTCGCCATATCAGCGGTGCTCACGCTGCTGTCGTTGGTTTACGCAGCCTTCAGCTTCAGCCGTGTCGAGCGACGTTTTGCTGACATCGTTTGAGTTATAGAGGTCGAGCGTCTGATCGCAGTCAACTTCAATTCACTAAATGAAGCCGTTTTTGCGGTAGCTGCTTTTGGCAAGATTGCGCGTTCGGGGCATACTCCTTCGGTTCATTTAGGTTAATGATGCCAAAGTCATTGTGAGTAGTTTAAGACCCTTGCGACCGATTATTCATGTACATGAGTTAAGTAAACAGTATCGTCTCGGAGGATCAGGTGCGGCTTACAGCACGATCAGAGAGACGATGATGGAATGGGCCCGCTCGCCTCTGCGAATGCTTCGTGCTAATGGAACAGCTCCATCGATCTGGGCTCTTAATGATGTCAGCTTTGAAGTCGAGCCTGGAGAGGTTGTCGGTATCATCGGACGTAACGGAGCCGGCAAGTCGACATTGCTGAAGATTCTTTCGCGCATTACCGACCCTACCAAAGGTAAGGTCGAACTGTTTGGTCGCGTGGCCAGTCTTCTGGAAGTCGGAACCGGTTTTCATCCGGAACTAACGGGACGTGAAAACATTTTCCTGAACGGATCGATCCTCACAATGACCCGGAAGGAAATCGAAAGAAAGTTCGACGACATCGTGGCCTTTGCCGAGGTGGAGAAGTTTATTGACACGCCTGTTAAGCGATATAGCAGCGGCATGTACGTCAGGCTCGCCTTTGCTGTTGCGGCTTTTCTTGAACCTGAGATCCTAATAGTAGATGAGGTGTTGGCGGTCGGGGACGCTGCATTTCAGAAGAAGTGTCTCGGAAGGATGCGGGATGTCGCGTCAACGGGTCGCACTGTTCTATTTGTAAGTCACAACATGGCAGCCGTCTCAGCTCTATGTTCCAAGGCGATGGTTCTGCGGGAAGGGTCTGTCGAATTTCCGTTGGGAAACGTTCCTGCCGCCGTACAAACTTATCTGTCGGGCGTGGACGACATCACGCAAACGCGGTTAATAGAGCGAACCGACCGCCGGGGCGAGGGTCGGATTCGTATCGCTGATTTCGGATGCTTCGACGAAACAGGTAATAAGGTTGAGTTTGCATCCGCAGGACAATTAATCAACTTTAGGATCTACTTCTCGGATGTTGATGGGCAGTTAGAAAACGTGAATGTAGCGATCGGTATCACTTCGTACTCCGGTGCGTTCATCACGATGCTGAGTAACCAACTCGTAGGTGACGAATTTGAGCGCATACGCGGCACTGGGTATTTCGAATGCAAAATACGAAAGCTCCCATTGGCACCGGGGCGTTATGTGGTGAATTTAATCATTCGAGCAAACGAGATAATTGAAGACTGGATACAAGAAGCGGCAACGTTCACGGTTGAAGCTGGAGATTTTTATGGAACCGGCCGAATGCCGCCCGAGACTCATGGAGGCATTTTCGTAGAACAGGAGTGGAATGCTCGGGTAAATTAGTCACCAAGTCGCGCTGCCGGCATGAAAGAGTTAATCAAAAAAGCAATGTCATTGACGGGTTTTGGTATCTACCGGATCGGTGCGGCTACGAACACGCCACCGAAGCCCGTGGTTAAATCGGCGCTTCATCACAACTCCAAAGACGGGCTGAATGAATTCTATTCTGACAAGGATCTAGTTGAATCGTATCTCGATATGCAGTTCTACGAACGACTCGTGGATCTGCTAGCGTCGCGCGGAGTGACATACAAAGGAAAACTCGTCGCGGATGTAGGTTGTGGCATTGGTCATTTGCTGAAGTTTGTAGCACCCTCAGCGCCGCACTCGTTGACGGGTTTTGATTATTCAGAAAATGCTCTCGCGATCGCGCGTTCTCAGCTTCCTGAGATCGATTTTCAGTACCTCGATTTGTACAAACCACCTGAGGCAAAATTCGATGTTATTTTCTGCATCGAGGTGTTAGAGCATCTTTTGTATCCCGATACTGCATTGCGGAACCTACTACAGATGATGGCCTCATCAGGCGTTGCTCTTCTCACGGTGCCGAATGGTCGTACAGATACTTTCGAGGGCCATATCAACTTTTGGAGTCCCGAAAGCTGGCGGGTTTTCGTTGAACGTAATTGCGCTAACTGCACCATCGAGACTGGTTTGATGGAAGACGGCGCAACGAACTTTGCAGTTGTATCGAAGGAAAGTTAAGGTCAGAAGAAATGTCAGTTAAAGCGGACGTCATTATCGGTCAGATTGGTTGTGGATATTGGGGGCCAAACCTCCTTCGAAATTTCTCTGCTCAACCAAATTGTTGGGTCAAATATGTTGCCGACACAAGCGAGGAACGCCAGGCGTATGTTCGGAAGAACTTTCCTCAATCAGAAGTCGTCAGTGACTTCGCAGACGTGTTACGCGACTCGGAAGTTGAGGCGGTGCTGGTTGCGACGCCCGCGTCCTCGCATTACAGCATTGCGAAGCTAGCTCTCGAAAACGGCAAACATGTTTTTGTCGAGAAGCCGTTAGCGACCAACACGCAGGAAGCAGATGAGCTGGTAAACCTGGCCGCATCGCGATCCCGCGTCTTGATGGCGGGACATACCTTTCTTTATAACGCTGCGGTCCGCTATGCAAAGTCACTGGTCGACAATGACGAATTGGGCCAGCTCTACTACATCTATAGCCAACGACTCAACCTGGGCCAGGTTCGTTCTGATGTTAATGCCTGGTGGAACCTTGCTCCGCACGACGTCAGCATCATGCTTTACCTGATGAAGGACAAACTTCCGGTTTCCGTATCGGCTATTGGCGTTAGCTATATCCAACCCGGTATTGAAGACGTCGTTTTCGCCACACTGAAGTGGGATAACGGCGTCATCGGACACATACACGTGAGTTGGTTAGATCCGGGAAAAATCCGCAAAATGACACTCGTCGGAAGTCGTAAGATGGTCAACTACGACGACGTGAGCGATGACAAGATTGCGATCTTCGATAAAGGAGTTGATCGCGTACCAAAGATCGGCGAGCGCATGGATTATGACCAACCCGTAAATTACCAACTGATCCATCGCACCGGAGATATCTTGCTCCCAAAGATATCTTTTCAAGAGCCTTTAAAAACCGAGGCTACGCACTTTCTTGAATGTGTGCGCGAAGGCAAGACGCCGTTGACCGGGCCAAAACATGCTCGCGATGTTGTCGCCGTCATGGAAGCCACACAAAACGCGTTGCGCACAGGCACCACTGTAGAACTCTAGTTTTCTCCCCCGACACAATGCACGAAGAGCAAGCGAACATGGGGTCAGAACTAATTGGAGTCATTCCCGCCGCAGGGCGCGGAACTCGGATGGGAGAACTCGGTGAGCATGTGCCCAAGGCACTGCTGACCGTCGAAGGCATCGCGCTACTGGACCGCGCAATCGACTCGTTGAAGGGTCTCAACGTGTCACGGATAATCGTCGTTGTCAGCCACCGGGCAGAACGGATCGTCCAACACATTGAGGAACGCGACTTCGGAATTGAAATTAAGATCGTGCGTCAATCCGTACCGCTGGGTCTCGCGCATGCGATTGCGACGGCCGCGCCCGAAATAACTGGCGACTTCGTCGTGCTCTGTCCCGACAATCTGTACACCCAACAGAGCGATCTAGTTCGCTCATACCAATCATTTCAAACGCACCGCCCATCATTCCTGCTCGTCGCAAGCGCGCAGCCTACAAAGCAGTCACAGAGAAGAACTTTCCACATTGACGCGCACGCCGCGCATACATCAGATGTTTTCGACTATGGCGCGTCCAGGGCGGCGAATTCAGGACTCCCCATCAATTCCACCGGTTGTGTATTTTTCGGCAAGGATGCGCTCGACTACCTACCACAGTTTGACGCTGGTCGCGAGCATATCTTTCGAGAATATCTGGAGACAATCACCGCTAAACAGACGGGACTAATCTCACTGATGCGAGGCATGCGGTATGACTTTTCTTCTCCAGACGATATAAAGCAATACGAAACGTTGATGTTTGAAATGAAAGTGACGGCGGGAAAAGGCGTAAGTGCTATTTTGATCAGTCCGTCCGGCAAAGTGCTCTTGCAACAGCGAGACAACAATCCGTCAATTAGATATCCCGATCATTGGGCGCTATTCGGTGGCAGCATAGAAGATGGAGAATCCGCCGATGAAGCGGTTGTACGCGAAGTTGACGAAGAGATTGGGTTTCAGTTGGAGACGTTCGGCCTTTTTCGCGAGTTCATTCAAAACAACAAGCGAGAGTTTGCCTTCGTCGGGAGTATCACGGCAAACTTGAGCGAATTAACTTTACGTGAAGGTCAGGGGATGGACTTTTTCTTTCCATCCGAACTGAGCAAACTATCGATCAGACCTGACGATAAGGAAACGCTGGAGGCATATTTTGGGAACTAACGCGACCAAGGGAGTATCAGACCGAGAAGAGTTTGCGCGATTCAAGCGCGAAACGTGGGACGCAACCAACTATGACAGTTGGTTCAAGCCCGCTAGAGGTCAGGTTATTGACGCACTTGAAAAGAAGGCTTTGGCAAAGGCAATTCAGAATAGGCACTACGCATCGGCACTGGACGTCGGCATTGGAAACGGTCGTCTACTGCCTGTCTATTCGCCACACGCTGACCGGATTACCGGCATGGACATCTCCTCGGAACAACTCGCCCAAGCGGGCGAGGCGGCTCGAACATTAAACCTGAACTTCACTGCTAAACTCTGTAAGGAAGCGTCAAAAATAGAACTCGAAGACGAATCATTTGATCTGATTATTTGTTCCCGAGTGCTGCAACATGTCTTCGATTGGCGAGAATCCGTGGCGGAGTTCGCCAGGATTCTGAAGCCCGGAGGAGACCTCGTGCTTTTGACATACAACCGTTATTCAATATACGGTTTGAAGAAGTATTACCAACATAAGTTCGTGAACCCTGCAAAGGGCCGCTTCCAGAATCCAGTGGGATTGGCTAGAGAACTCAAGAGGAATGGGCTGGTTATTGATTACTTTGCGGGCGGTCTGATGGGCCAACCGGATCTTTTCAGCCCCGAGCTTTCGGCATCGTCCCGCGATTTCATATACAAGCTCGAGACGCTCGGCGCCGTTTCGCCAA
The DNA here is from genome assembly GCA_035491875.1 of Pyrinomonadaceae bacterium. Lineage (GTDB taxonomy): Bacteria > Acidobacteriota > Blastocatellia > Pyrinomonadales > Pyrinomonadaceae > PSRF01. The sequence continues at coordinate 8,325 of DATJKB010000431.1, forward strand.
TAAAATATCTTGGAAGTCGTTTAGTAATAAGGGCCAGCAAGCCCAAAGCTAGAAAAGCACATGACCAATAAGATTCCACTCGTCGGTCTCTTGGACCAATACCAAACTATTAAGCCGGAAATTGACGCGGCCATCCAGAACATCATCAACAACAGCGCCTTCGTCGGCGGTGAAGAGGTGCGGAGCTTTGAAAATGACTTTGCGTCTTATTGCGAAGCAAAAGCCTGCGTCGGAGTAGGCAACGGTACTGATGCTCTCTACCTGACACTGCGCGCCTTGGGCATTGGACCAGGTGACGAAGTGATTACTGTCGCGCACACATTCATCGCAACGTCTGAAGCAATTTCGATGACCGGCGCAATGCCGATCTTCATCGACATCGCAGACGACACGATGCTGATGGATCCAGCACTAATCGAACCAGCGATCACGTCGAAGACCAAAGCAATCGTGCCAGTGCATCTCTACGGACAATCGTGCGACATGGACGCAATCATGGAAATCGCACGCAAACATGGACTGAAAGTGGTTGAAGACGCAGCCCAGGTCCATGGTGGCCGGTGGCGAGGTCAGCGAGTAGGTTCAATCGGTGATGCGGCGACCTTCAGTTTCTATCCAGGAAAGAATCTCGGAGCTTTTGGCGATGCGGGCGCGGTTGTTAGTCAGAATGAAGAGTTGATCGAGCAGATCAGAATGTTGGCGAATCACGGCAGGCTCGAAAAATACACTCACAAAATGGAAGGCGTTAACAGCCGGCTCGACGGACTCCAGGCAGCGATCCTACGCGTTAAGCTTCGTCATCTCGATGAGTGGAATAGCAAGCGACGAGCGCACGCTGATTTCTATCTCGATTCGTTGACACACAGCGAGTTTCGACCTCAGGCAGTTAACTCACACGCGGAGCCGGTGTGGCACTTGTTCGTTGTCAGAATACCTGAACGTGAGGCGTTGCAGAAGCGACTGAAAGATGAGGGCATTGCTACAGGAATCCATTATCCGGTGCCCTTGCACGTCCAGCCCGCTTATCAGAATCGGCAAATCCCATTGGGCAGCTTGCCAATGACGGAAGCTGCAGCCAAACAGGTCGTCAGCCTTCCGATGTACCCTGAACTTTCTGAGGCACAGCTCGAGTTGATTGTGAACGTGATGACGATGGCAAACGTGTCCGCTTGAACTTATTGAGGCTTCAAATGATGTAGCTGTCGAGGCGGCCTCCGTAGCCGCCGATTGTTCGGAAAAAATTGTTTGGTGAGATGGGCGGTCACGGAGGACCGCCCATACAAGTTGCGCCTTTGGGATCCTGCAAGCGAGTCTCATCTTTCGGTGACAATCAACTCAGTAAAGAAGATTGCGTTCTTTGGTCTCAGAGTAGTCTGGGGGCTGGTGGTGTTGTTTACAGTTTGCGCTGTTTGGTTGGTTCTGTTTCTAATCTTCCTTCCGTTTATCCTGGTGACGACGTTGGTCGGTGCTGGAAGTGGTACCCATGAGCAACCGGAAGTCTTAAACCACACAGGGTCCGTTGAACCGAGTACGGGTTCATTGCCACCACTCATCTTCGATCGACGTGCCGACGTTTCAAAACTCTTCGGCTGCAACACGAGAAACGTCCAGTATCGTTGGGATCTCTTTGCCTCAAGGATCGAGCAGATCCGCCAAGCGCTTGAGACTCCCCGGGCCCTGGATTTTGGTGCCGGTTCATTGCGCGATTCATACGAGCTAGCGCGTCTGGGTTTTTGTGTTACTTCAGTCGACCTCGATCCAACCGTAATGCAACGCTATTACGAGTCATACGATTGGAGTGCGGTTCGTTATCCACCAACGATTGTTACGGAACCAGTAGAAGGGCTAAAGGCTCACACGAGAAATTCCGGTTTTGATCTGGCCATCGCCTTTGACGTTATCGAGCACCTCGAAGACCCAACTCACTATTGCCGAAGCATCCATTCCTTACTAAACGAGGGTGGCCTTTTTTTTTCCATCGTTCCGAACCGCCGCAGCATGTTTGAACGCTACTTCAGGCGTTCAATGATTAAGCAAAGAGCTAAAGGTGTTCCGTTTCAGCGAGGTGTTCCTCATCTCCAGTTCAAGTTGCCTGACGAATGGGAACAGCTATTCAGGCAGACTGGATTTAGAATTCTAGAGCACGACATGGCGATCGGGTTTTTCGTAAATGATTGCTGGAACGGCCTACTTGGTTTACCGCTGCGAGTTTATGTGACTCCGATCCTGGCCCGGATTGCGTACATGCTTGGAGGAAGTTTGGATCAAGGGGCATTTGAAGGACGATTTTCACCGCCGTGGTTGATGAAACGCGTCGACGTTCTCGATCAGCTCTGCAAAAAACAACTTTCCTCCCGATTCGGATGGAACCTGATCGTCGCGACCAAATAGCATGCGGATTCTTATCTTTGACACTCACTATCAAGAGTCGCTGGCCCTCGTTTATGAAAACGATCCCCACCTGGCAGACGAAGGCGCTAGCCGGCAACTTCAAGCCATCTACGAAACTGGTTTCGGAAGAGCCGATTCACTCCCACTGAATCTGAGAAAGCTCGGACATCACGTAGAACAGTTCATCGTCAATGCTGCACCGATTCAAATTCGTTGGGCCGCTGAGAATGGATTGCACATTGAAACGAAGCGGTCCACTGTCTTGAAGGTTCAGCAGCGATTGAAGCGCCAGATGGATCGGTTTCGATCCAATCCCATACCTCTCGGCTTGAAAGTTGCCAAATGGGAGATGGAGATCTTAACGGCCCAGGCTCGGAGATTCGAGCCTGAAGTTATTTTTATTTGCGACGTGCTCTATCTTCCTGCGCACTTTCATCAAACGCTGAAGGAGTACACAAAACTCCTGGTCGGAGAGATGGCTTATCCCATCCCGCCTGGGCTGGATCTCAGACCATTCGATCTCGTCATCAGCGCTGCACCACATTTCGTCGAACGTCTGCGCAAGGCTGGGGTACGCTCTGAGTTGCTCCGTCTAGGCTTCGAGAAAACAATTCTCGATCGGTTCAGTCCTGAAGCGAAGAATACTGAACTCACCTTTATTGGCTCAGTGAGCAGTAACCATCAGCAGCGACTGGACCTCCTTGAAGAACTTTGCCGCCGAGTTCCTATTTCATTTTGGGGTGCAGGCAGGGAAAGTCTCCCAGCCAATTCTCCTCTGCGGGGTCGGGTGAAGCCTCCACTCTGGGGCTACGATATGTACCGGCAGCTCCAACGATCCAAGATCGCTCTGAATATCCATATCGATATGGCCGAGCAGTATGCGGCAAATATGCGTCTCTACGAAGCGACCGGTGTAGGTACGATGCTTTTGACGGATTGGAAGACTAATCTTAACGAGTTATTCGAGGTTGGTACTGAAGTCGCGGCTTATCGATCGATCGACGAGTGCGTGGAGTTAGTTGACTATTATTTAACGCATGACGCTGAGCGTGAAACCATGGCCCGCGCCGGCCAACAACGCACCTTGTCTGAACATTCTTATTATCATAGGATGCAGGAACTGACCGAAATACTAGAACGATATCTGCACTTGGGAGTGCACCTGTAAAAATGTCATCTGTTATTACTATTGCCTCACGTATTAAGGGGAGTGTTGGCAAAACAGCCTGGGATGTCCTCCGTAGGAAACGGCTTGCTTCCTACTTGAAGTCAGACCGCCGGCCCTGGCGCGAGGGTTATGATGAGTACAGAGAAAAGCGTTTGAGGGAAGCCGTCAACGACGACTCTCTGCTCGACACTTTCGCCGAGAACCGATCATTGCCTTCGGGATATGGTTATCGACTCGACGCGCGAATAATCGAAATCCCGTGGGTCCTCTCACGAACACGGAGGTTGGAAGCAGGGCGTTTCCTCGATGCAGGATCAGCTCTGAATTACGATTATGTCTTGACTTCACCTGCTCTTAAAGACAAACAAATTACCATCGTAACGCTGGCGCCCGAAGGTCAGGCCTTCTGGCAACTTGGAGTGTCATATGTATTTGGTGACCTCCGCGATCTTGATTTTCGAGACGAGCGCTTTGATTTCATCGCCTGCATTTCAACGATTGAACACATCGGCATGGATAACACGATGTACGCTGAAGACTTGAAAGTGGCCCAAAGGAGCGACCCAAGTGAATTTGTGCTTGCAGTGAAAGAGCTCAAACGCGTTCTCAAGGCAGGGGGCAGTCTTTTTATATCCTTTCCGTTTGGCCGTTACGAGAATCACGGCTGGTTTCAGCAATTCGACTCGGATCTCGTCGACACTCTAGTGGCCGCCTTTGCGCCTGCGCGACATGGGGAATCTATCTTTCAATACCATCCTGACGGGTGGCAGCGAAGTACTCGTGAAGACTGCAAGGCTTGCGAGTTCTTCGATGTACACACGAGTAAATACTCCGATCCCCGATCGACGATTGAATACCCCGAAGATTACCCGGCCGGAGAACGAGGACTCGCGTGTCTTGAATTGGTAAAGTAACTGCTTTCCCCGTTTTTACCGTTACGATTTAGCCGCATTCTCAACCTGGTCCTGGTGGCCGCGAGATTCTGAAGAAGACCTCGTTTTACACGATTCGATGGAAGCGGCTATATTGGATTCTAGAAGCTCAGTAAAGATGAATAGCTCCATAAAGAATGCGTTGAGCCCCGAAACCAGGCGAAACCTACGCAACCTTCGCCTCCGATTATTGTCTTTAAAAGAGTCCGCACTTTGGGGAGGAACCAGAAGAGAATCAGCTTTAGTAAAGCTTCTGAACCGGTATTACTTCAGTCTTTATCGCAGGCAATGGGAATTGAATTCTGAAGAACCTCACTTTTTCTCTCAGCGAATCGGTTTTTTTAAGTTCGCCTTTGGCGACAACGGATATGGCCCGTATTCATTCTATCGAGGCTTCTTTGGATCTGAAGTCGTCCAGCCGAACGATCAACTTCTCGACATAGGTTGCGGGGATGGGTTTTTCACTAAAAGATTTCTAAGCACGAGGTGCGCAAAGGTCGATGCGGTTGACATTGAACCGTCCGCTATTGAATCTGCGCAACTCTATAATAATGCGCCCAATATCACCTATTACCTTCTTGATGCAGTGAATGAACCGTTTCCTTCTAAAAGGTATGACGTAATTGTGTGGGACGGAGCTCTCGGACACTTTGCCAAAGAAACAACTGATCTTGTACTTGCAAAGATTCAATCTGCGTTGAAAAGTAACGGCGTGTTTGTAGGCTCAGAATCTCTAGGTTTTGAAGGATCGGATCACTTGCAATTTTTCCACTCGCTTGACGATCTGCATGAGCTCTTCAAACCCTTTTTCAAATTCATTGAACTGCGTTCTATAGACTACAGAACCGGACATGGCAAATCCTCGTTTGTCCGCCAGGAAGCGTTTTGGCGTTGCGCAAACGAAGAGAAACGGCTGCGCGAATGTAGCTGGAAATCGTTCTCGCAGCCAATCTCTAATCAAGACTTTAAATCAATCAGCGCTTGAACGCTGACGCGATCATAATCATGCCCATAACTGATGAGCCAAAGATGAAGTCGGGAGTCGAAACCGTCGAACATGATGGGGTGCGCTACGCCGAGATAATCTGGGCCGGAACAGGAATCACCCAAACTAAATTCTTCTCGCCTTCCGATTCGTCGTTTCAGTTCGGATTACTGGCCCATGAAGCTGGTTTTATTGAGCCGGCTCACTATCACAAGTCCGTCGAACGCGTAATAACGGATTTACAACAGATGTTTGTGGTCCAACGAGGCGTGGTAGCAGTTGATTTCTACGACCAGGACGGTGTTCGATTCAAAGAAGTCATTATGAGAACAGGCGACGGTATCCTCTTGGTCCATGGCACACATGCAGTCAGGGTTCTCGAAGACATGCAATGCATCAGTGTCAAACAAGGGCCGTTTCTTGGAGCGGAGAACGACAAAGTTAATGTCGAGGTGAGCCGCAGCAATGATTGAAGTCTTCGAACCGATCATCGGAGAAGAGGAAATTGAAAGCGTGGTTGCCGCGCTTCGTAGGGGAGAGATTTCGGGATCGTTCGGCGAGGCGATCCCACAATTCGAAAATGAATTTGCGAATTACGTCGGTTGTAAGTACGGAGTGGCAGTTACTAGCGGCAGTACGGCATTGCATCTGGCCGTCGCCGCCGCAGATTTAAGACCTGGTGATGAGATCCTTGTTAGCGCCAGCACAAACATCGCGACGGCACTGGCTGTAATTCATAACCAATGCATACCGGTGCCCGTTGATTCTGAGGGGCTGACTTGGAACCTCGATCTAGATCTGATTGAAGATCTAATCACGCCGAAAACCAGAGCGATAATTCCGGTTCATCTGTACGGTCATCCTGTAGACATGCCGCGTCTGATGGAGATCGCGAAGCGGCACAACCTGCTGGTGATTGAAGATTGCGCTGAGTCGCACGGCGCTACTTCTTTCGGACAAATGAGCGGAAGCTTTGGCGATATGGCCTGCTTCAGCTTTTACGCCAACAAAGTAATTACGACTGGCGAAGGCGGCATGGTCACCACAAACAACAAAGAGTTGGCTGAACGTTTACGTCTATTGCGCAATCTGGCGTTTACAAAACCACGCTTTCGTCACGAGGAAGCAGGTTTCAATTTTCGCATGACCGGGTATCAGGCAGCGATGGGGTTGGTCCAAACAAAAAAGATCGAGCACATCATCGGAGAAAAGCGCCGCGTCGCTCATACCTACAACAACTTTCTCAAGAACGCCCGTGGGTTGCAGCTTCCTTTTGAAGCCGAGTGGGCTCGGAACGTGTACTGGATGTACGCTGTAGTTGTGCGCCCGGAATTCGGCATCTCGCGGGATCAGTTGATGCAGTTTCTCGCGAATGCCGGTGTCGACTCGAGAACCTTCTTCTGTCCTATGAATCAGCAGCCTTGCCTGCAATCTCAGCCAGGGTTTCGAGCAATACCGTGTCCCGTCGCTGACGAACTTTGGGAGTCGGGCCTCTACTTACCTTCGACATACACGCTTTCGACGGAAACTATTTCGAAGATAGCTGACTACGTTCTTGAGGCGGCAGATCAGGTCGCGCTAGCTGAACGGATTTGAATGCCGTCGAACCTTCATAGCTCCGAATATCCTTCATTGAAAGTGGAAACCAAATCGGCAAATGCAGCCGCGCTCTCAATTGAGGATTAGCTTCAGGTCATGACTTCTTACGCGGGCAGACATGCTGAACTTTACAACCTGTTCTATGCGGACAAACCGTATGGCCAGGAGGCTGCGTTTGTTCACCAGTGCTTGCAAGAGTACGGGCTTAAGCCAACCTCGCGTGTCCTTGAATTGGCCTGCGGCACTGGGTCGCACGCGTTTGCTCTTGAGAAGTTTGGTTACCAGTTGGTTTCCACAGACTATTCCGCTGATATGCTCGGCATCGCAATCGCTAAAGCCAAGCAAATCGGTTCGGCTGTTGAGTTTAGACAGCAGGATATGACAACACTTGATCTGCCTGACCAGCCTTTTGATGCCGCAGTTTGCTTGTTTGATTCGATCGGGTACGTAGTTACTAACAGAAGAATCAAACAGATTCTGAACGGTCTTCATCATCACTTGAAAGAGAATGCAATCTTCGTATTCGAGTTCTGGCACGCCGCAGCGATGATTCCGCATTACGATCCAGTGCGCGTCCGGACATGGCAAACATCCGATGGGCAAGTTGTCCGCGTTTCAGAAACGACCCTCAACGTTGCGACACAAACGTGCGACGTCACCTATACCGTTTATGAGCTCTCGAATGATGGCGCGCATTCCAGCTTCAAAGAAACACAGACCAATCGCTATTTCCTTTTACAGGAGATGGACCACCTGCTTTCAAGCTCGGGATTTGAGCTACTGAAATCTTTTTCGGGATTCCAGAACGATACAACAATCACCACCGAGACTTGGCACGTGATCGCCGTTGCCCGCCGCCTAACTGACAGAGAAACTCGCATATGAAGGTCGGGGTTTTCCTTGAAGACATCCCGCCCGAGGAAGGCGGAGGCTATACGATGCAGGGCGACCTGTTCCGGTGGTTCCTAGAGCTTGCGCCCGAGAGCCGGCATCGGTTCTCGGTATTTGCAGCTGAGCCGGAGGCTTTGAAAGGGAGGCTCAGTAACTCGTCGATCGGAACGATTAGGTTCCCGGGGAGTTTCGCCGAGCGCGCAGTTTCAAAAGCTCGCCGCGATGTCGCAGCGTATGGAAAACAGAATAAAGTCGCATCGCGTTTTGATGAAGTCGCACGTGCCGCAGGTTTGGATTTCATCTGGTTTGTTGGTGCTGAAGCGCTTCAGGTCGACATTCCTTACATGTCCGTCGTGTGGGACCTCCAGCATCGGTTGCAGCCGTGGTTTCCAGAAGTGAGTGCGGGTGGAAGATGGAAACACCGCGAGCAGTTCTATTCAGAATTCTTACGCCGAGCAGCATTTGTTATCGCAGGCACTGAAGCGGGTAAAGAGGAGATTCAACGCTTTTACCAGGTGCCCGCTCACACAATCAAGATTCTGAAACATCCAACCCCGACCTTTGCACTTGAGGCTGCGTCAAACGACGCTGGATCGGATCGGCGCAGGCTCGTCGAACTAGGTTTGACGGAACCTTATCTTCTGTATCCTGCCCAACTGTGGTCGCATAAAAATCACGCCAATCTTTTCTATGCGCTTCGAGTGCTAAAAGAGAAATACAACTTGGAGCTGCAGCTGGCACTCGTCGGCTCCGACAAAGGGAATCAGGATTACCTGAAACGTTTGGCGCTTGAGTTAGAGATTGACTCGCAAGTAAAGTTCTTAGGATTCGTGAGTGGCGCTGAGTTGGTTGAA
>DATJKB010000432.1:0-4353 GCA_035491875.1 Pyrinomonadaceae bacterium
GAGGCCAGTCTTCGAAATCGGTGATCGGTTTGACGTCGTTTGGTCCACCTTCGCCGAAGGCCCACACTCGAACAACCTTGATGCCGAGCTGTGCCGCTTGTCTAAACGTCTCCGGCATACGCTCACGATCTTCGTCGCGATACATCACCGCTACATTCGCTCCCACGAAGCGAAACGGTTTGCCATTCACTTCGAAACGAGCACCGCGATGACGAGCAAATTGGCGAGTCGCCGCAACAGCTGGCGCTTCGGTTGAAGCTGCTCGAAAAAAAACGGCCGCGCTCACAATTACCAGGAGCGCGGCAAGCAATACGGTTTTCTTATTCATCGAGGACAGAAATATCGAGAGCAGCAATCTAACGAGGGTTCGTCAATTTAACAAACCCCATAATCGCGCAGATTGCTCCAAAGACAATGAACAGATTGAAAAACGATCCGATTCCCAACGCAGTCGTGAGGTCAGCACTATTCTGGGACGCACCCATAAATACAAACACACCAAACAGCAGAAACTGGAGATGGTAAATAATCAGGCACACTGCCGCATATGAAAACCAGCGCGCCGAGGGTCCGTAGGCCGGCGAGCGGGCAAAGCCTAAAACTGCGGCGATCAACCAGCCGATGCCACCAGCGATCAAGAGCAACAAGGTGACGAGAAAGAAATAGGTTGGCTGGGTGGCACGAATCTGCTGGAGGGCAAACAAGAGTGGCACGAACATTTCTCTAAGGTTTCTCCTTTGAGTTCAGAACGGGAGCGGAGCGACCGTTTTCAAGCCATATGGCATCATCGTTGATTGATCACGGTCGCTCCGCTCCCGTTCTGTAATCCTAGAAAAGTAAACGCCGTTTGCGCACGTAAGCCGCGGTCAGGTTGTGCACAAACGGCGACCAAAATAGTTTCGATTGGGCGCAATACATCACAGCAGACACCATCCGCGAGCCCAGGAATAAAAAGCTCACGGGAGGTGGCACCGTCCTACTGTGTAATGTGGATCTCCTCTTCCTTGTTTACGTGACCGAGAAAATAGATCAAGCCACAGGCAAACGCGACAGCTGCAAGACCAAGAGCCAACCATCCGTAATTGTGACCACCCTGTAGGTCCGTAAAGGTAACAAACTTATAGAAGTAAAAGATCGCTCCCGCGGCGGCCAAAAGTCCGATTACCACCGCAAGTATGTCTTTCAGGCTTTTCATTTTGAACCTCCGGCCAGCTAATCGATTATGAAGGTTAAGAAAAAGCCGCAAATTTGCGTCGTTATGATGACGCATGTTAACGCCGCATATCGGGGAAAGCAAGCCTGTATTATTGTGGATTGTAGATTGTTGATTGTTGATTGATGGATTGCTGCTTTGTTCAGGTTTTCGGCCTGCGGCAGACCGTTGAGAATCGGCCAATCTTCAATCTACAATCATCAATCTTCAATTCACTTCAAGATGACACGTTTGTCGCCCGCACGACGTGTCACTCGGGCTCGATCGAAGTACTCCAGCAGCGGAATCGCATACTTCCGCGAAACCCCGGCAAGTTCCTTAAAAGCAGCGACATCGATCAAACGATCAGGATCCTTCGTTGCGCCATACTCGAGCAACTTATGTTTCAGCGTCTCTAAGGCTGCGGCGTCCATTAACATGTCCCCCTGGATCCTCACGATCCTTCCGGCGTCGATCAGCAACTGAAGGATCTTCCTGGCGTGCGTGCGATGTGGTGCCGCCACACCCGCATCGGTCATTAACTCATCAATCGAAGGTGCTTCGACGCCTGCCTTTTCGTATGCCTCTTCGAACGTCTGCCTGAGTCGTTGATCTTGTTCTGACAAATCAACGCTGTGGGAAGAAGCGCGAACGGTGTCCTTGTCGCTAACCAAAGCCTTTTGCGACTCGAGAGCCGCGATCACGCTAGCGAAGATCTCCGGCGCGGCGTGAGCAAAAACTTTTTCGCGAAGTGTCTCACGCAAGAGTCCGCGCGCCAGCGGTTCACGCTTATGAAATTTCTCAAGTTCTTCGCGCACTTGATCGCAGTAGTTCCTGAAAACATCTGTAGCCAGGAACATACCACCAGCATCAGTCAGCGCTGACGACGCGCGCGCTTGTACCGCCACAGATTGAAGGAGCTGGTCGTTCCAACCAGTGGCGGCGGCAACATCCGCGAAGCGGGTGCCGCCTTTGCCCGCAAACTCGACAAACGCCTGAAACTTCTGCTGCCGATCCGGTTGCGCGAGCTCTTCCAATAGCCGTCTTGTTTTCGACAAATCCTTACCACGGTGTTTGACTGCAAAGGGATGCAAGACGATTCCGCCCGCGATAGTTTCCTGAGGCGAATAACTTCGCACGACAAAATGGTCGTTGTGTAAAGCGACTACCGGCGCCTCAAGCCGAAGTTGCACAAGCCCGGTTTGCCCCCTCACGATCTCACCTGCTTCATCCAAAACTCGCACGCGCGCCAGAACTTCCGCCGCTCCCGTGTGCACACGCACGCGCGCTCTTGATCTCAACGCACGCGAAGCACTTGGTAAGACGCTCACTCGGGCATCGATGATTTGAGTTGGTCGCAACCGACGAGGAGCCGCCAATACCATTCCCCGCTCGATCTGCGACACATCAACGCCTGATAGATTTACCGCCGTTCTTTGTCCCGATTCAGCCTTGGCCACGGAATGGCCGTGCACCTGTGTCCCGCGTACCCTGATGGCAATCCCCGCCGGCAGCAACTCGAGTTCGTCAGCCTCCACTATTTCACCGGAGATCAAAGTGCCTGTGACGACTGCTCCAAACCCCTTCATCGAAAAGACACGGTCGACTGGCAAACGTGTGACTTGTTCCGAGCTGCGTGGTGGAACGTGGCCGGCGACTTCAGTGATGGTCGACTTGAGCTGGTCCAATCCAGCACCAGTCTTCGAACTCACAGTAACGACAGGCGCAGCCTCGAGAAATGATCCGCTCACCAGTTCCCTGGTCTCATCCTCAACCAGCGGCAACATCTCTGCGTCGACAAGATCCGACTTCGTGATAACAACCAGACCCTGGCTGACTCCCAGCAAACGACAGATGTCGAAGTGTTCGCGCGTTTGTGGCATCACGCCTTCATCGGCCGCTATCACTAAAGCGACAACGTCGATGCCATGCGCACCCGCAAGCATGTTCTTGATGAATCGTTCGTGTCCGGGAACGTCGACAAACCCTAGACGCAGATCACCGAGTTGAAGATCGGCGAAGCCAAGATCGATTGTGATGCCGCGGCGTTTCTCTTCAGGCAGGCGATCGGGGTCAGTTCCTGTCAACGCGCGAACAAGCGCACTCTTGCCATGGTCTATATGACCGGCTGTGCCAACAACGATGGAACGCTTCAAGACTCTCTACCCAACACTTCTTCGTAAAAACTAATGTATTGTGGAATCACTTTGTCAGTGCTGTATCGACTAATCGCAGACTCGCGCGCTTGCCTTCCCATCTCGTGACGCAGATCTTCGTCACGAAGAAGCCTGGCAGCGTCGACCGCCATCTTTTGAACGTCGCCCACTTCGCTGAGGAAACCGGTCTCGCCGTCAGTAATCACCTCCGGAATGCCGCCAACTCTCGTGCTGATAACAGGCACCTCGCAAGCCATTGCTTCCAATGCCGCCAACCCAAACGACTCCTGTTCCGAAGGTAACAACAGCACGTCGGCAATCGACAGATAGTCCACAATGCGCGGCTGTTTGCCGACAAAAGAACATTGATCCAGGATGCCGAGACATCGTGCGCGATGTTCGCAGTTTGGTCTTTCACTTCCATCGCCAACCATGACGAGACGAGCCTTAATCCCCTGCTTCAACACGCTCGCGAATATTTCGATGCAGTCGAGCGGACGCTTCACTGGACGAAAGTTCGAAACGTGCGCGACCAGTAGTTCGTTATTCGGCGCGAGTGAACTATGCAACGATTCGACTGGTTGGCGTTGGTAGTCGTACTGGCAAACGAAGTTTGGAATCACCTTCACATTGTCGACATGAAAGATTTCGTGAGTTGCTTCTTTTAGGTAATGTGAAATTGCCGTCACGCCATCCGACTGCACGATTCCATAACGCGTGATCGGCAAATAAGATCTATCAGCTCCGACGAGTGTGATGTCAGTTCCGTGGAGAGTTGTAATCACGGGCAGTCTTCGTTGTGGCTTCAACGACTCCCTGGCGAGGATGGCGCTGATTGAATGCGGGATAGCGTAGTGCACGTGGAGTAAATCAAGATTCTCTTCCTGCGCCACCGTAGCCATCTTTGTCGCCAGCGCGAGCGTGTAAGGCTGATGCTCGAAGAGTGGATACGACATCATCTCGACTTCATGGAATCGCACGCGCTCATTGAGTTCGGTAAGTCGC
>DATJKB010000433.1:0-9624 GCA_035491875.1 Pyrinomonadaceae bacterium
CGGACCGGGCGGCGGCGATGGTTACCTTTATGCTCCGCCAAAGGGCCCCGCTGAAGACGCCGTCATGACGATTGTTCGTAACTCAGTTAATCATCCGGAGATTGATCAGCGCGAGATTCAGCAATTGCTTTGGGCGATCATCGCCCGCGCGAAGTTTGAAGATCTCACTGGAGAACTCAAAGCAACTGCGTCACGGTTGTTAACACCTCGACAATTAGCCGCTTTGAATCGCAACGCACTCGATGTGCTTTCCGGCAACGCATTGACGGATGCGCTTGGCGGTGTTCCTGAACCATTACGCCAGATTGCTCAGGCTGAGGCACAACTACGTCAGATGCTGACGACGCCAGGAGCATCGTTCGCCGAAATGGAACGCGTTGCAGTGCTTTCGGGAGCGGCGCCGCTGGGAGAAGGTAGTAGTGCTGTTCCGTCCGGTCGTTGGTCAGTTCATCCAGACGGTTACTACGTTCGGTATATCCCCAGCGGATATAGCTCGACGCGAGTGGAGATTTGGGTGCCGCAGGGAAGCCCAGCGGTCGGCAAGGAATTTGATCCGGCGACGCACATTGCCGTTCCAGGCAACACGGCGAGACAACGATTGATTCAATCGGGTAGGGCCCAGGCACATTAACGTGTGATGGTCACGATACGGCACGCCACACTTTTGGACAAACCATCAATCGAAGGTGTGTACGCGACCGTTGTTGGAACTTCACTTGTTCTTGCTGATGACGAATGGCGCCGTTGGTTTAGCCTGGCAGGAATGGTCGTCGCCGAAGAAGACAATCGAGTAATCGGATTCGGCGGGATCGACGTCACCGCCGAAGAACAGTTGCGCTGGATGTATCTTCTGCCAGAGCTCCAACAGGGCGGAGTTGGATCTAAAATACTGCTCGAACTTGAAACCATCGCCTGGAGTAGTGGGTTGCAATATATTCGCCTTCATTCAACTCCAGGTGCTGTTCAGTTTTATGCGAAGCGCGGTTACACGCGCGTCCCTGAGCGGGAACAGCTTGGCCATGACCACGATGGCGTGGAAATGGTGAAGCTCCGGTAAGCAATTCCATTCCCCTCCCCGATCCTTTCGACATCACTGGAAGATCATGCAGGTGATTAAGCCAAATCGATTCGCGCTTCTGATTTTTGTAATCGCAGTTTGCGCGCAAGGCGTTCTCTGTCAGAACGACGCGAAACAAAAGGACCTGCCAAAGTTATATCGAGTCAACGATGGGCTTTATCGTGGTGGACAACCGACTGAAGCCGGACTAAAGCAACTGGTTCAACTCCGCATCAAGACTGTCGTTAATTTGCGCGACGATGACGAGCGCGCACGTGTCGAGGGAGCCGCGATAGTTACTGCGGGACTGCGATATTTCAATTTACCTCTTTCCAATTTTCATAAACCTAACGATGAAGAGGTGGCGCAGATACTTTCAATAATCAACGCGCCGGAGAACCAACCAGTCTTTGTTCACTGCAAGCGGGGCGCTGATCGTACGGGCACAATCATCGCAATCTATCGTATCGAACACGACGGCTGGACGGATCACCAGGCGAAGCAAGAGGCAGAGACTTTTGGGCTTGGCTTCTGGCAGATCCGGATGAAGGATTACATTTCTGATTACTATCAACACAAGCTAACGAAATCTAAAAGCAACGGATCTGCTCCACAACGCAAATCTCAATGAAGAGAGTTTCGTCCTCTGTCAGTCGTCTGCCTTTCCCGTTTGTAGTAGATGAGCTAATGCCTCTGCGCCCAACGATCAGGCGCGCCTTCGGATTCACATACCTCTACGTCGGCGAACTTCTGCTGTGTGCCCTTCGCAACAACGTAAAGAAACCAGGTTCGAACGGCATGTGGTTGTTCACCACTCGAGAGCACGTGGACCAGCTTGGTGCGGAGTTTCCGGAGTTACCAAAAAGATACCTGTGGCGGTCCAAAGACAATGCGTGGGTTATACTGCCGTCAAAGCTCGAGGACTTCGAGAACTACGCGTTCAAAGCGTGCGAGATGATTATCAATGGTGACCGTCGTATAGGCAGATTGTCGCGTGGTAAGGTCAGCGCAACGAAAGGATCTTATGAGATCTAGATGCCTGACGCGGACCTGCCTGCTACTCGGGTTCGGCCTGGTCGCGGTTTCAAACACATTCGCGCAGGCAGAACGAGGCGCCGACGACATAACCGTTCGTTCGATGAATCTTCGACTAATCCTCGAACGGGCACATCGGAAACCTTCGAGCGAAGAAAGAGTGAAGCAGGCGGTTACTGAACTACAGGAAGACTTCACTCGGCTCCAGACTCTAAATCTTGAATTCGTGAAAGCGATCAACGCTCCCACCCTTGATTACAAATTTGTAGCGAAGTCAGCTTCTGAAATAAACAAGCGTGCGGATCGCTTGAAGAACAATCTCGACCTGCCGGAACCAAGCGCCCCTAAATCAGCACTTGCGAGTAACGCGGCCAACCAGCTAGAGATGAAAAAAGCCATGCTGCGACTTGGCAAGCTAATCTACAGCTTTTCACACAATCCGTTTTTTAAAGAAGCGTCCGTAGTCAATGAAAACGCAATTCAGGCGCGCTACGAACTGGATGAAATTATTGAAGTTAGTAAGCAGATCAAGATCGATAGCGAAAAGCTTAAGAAATCCAGCGACCAAAACTGAAAGCAGACCTTAATGGCATCCCCAGTAGGTACTAGTTTACTTTCAACTCTCTGCGAACTCTGTGTCCTCTGCGCTAATTTCTGATGCGTTAAGTTTCGGACACACACATTTAAACGCAGAGGACACAGAGACGCAGAGTTCGCAGAATTTGCCCAGAGAGTTGAAAGTAAACTAGTACCTACTGGCGATATAGAGGAGACTGCGAAGATGACAAGGAAGAATGTCGTAATCGGTCTGGCGATCATAACTTTCATCGGTTCCGTTGTCATCGGCGGCCAAAAGAATGCGAAGGATCGTCCGTGGACAATGGCATTCAATGCCGCGCCAGGTGACCTGACAACCACCGGGCGCAATACTTATTTCATCCTTGAGCCCGGTTACGAATTAGTGCTCGCAGATGGAGACAAGCAGCTTGTCGTCACCGTACTCGATGAGACGAAACGAATCGGCGACTTTGATACGCGTGTTGTTGAAGAGCGAGAGAGTCGCAATGGCAATTTGATTGAAGTGTCCCGAAACTTCTTCGCTATCAGTAAGCAGTCAAAGGATGTCTATTACTTTGGCGAAGAGGTTGATATCTACAAGGGCGGCAAAATCGTACGTCATGAAGGGGCCTGGCTGGCGGGGCAGAACGGCGCCCGATTTGGCTTGATGATGCCTGGGATGCCCACATTGAACGCCAGGTATTATCAAGAGATAGCTCCGAATGTGGCGATGGACCGCGCCGAAATTGTCAGCCTCACGGATCAACGAAGAACTCCCGCAGGCAACTTTACGCACGTACTCAAAGTTGCTGAGACAAATCCGCTCGAACCTCACGCTCTGGAATACAAATACTACGCGCCTGACATCGGACTGTTACAAGACGAGCAGCTTAAGTTGGTAAAGTACGGACGAAAGTAATCGTTGTTCTGAAATCAACGGAGGCATGGGGCGTATGCGTTGGAGAGATCGTCGGCAGAGTGACAACATAGAAGATCGGCGTGGATTTGGCGGAAAAGGCATTGCGGTCGGTGGCGGCCTGGGCGGTTTGGTTATTCTGGTACTGGCATTAATCTTTGGCGCTGATCCTTCTCAGCTACTGGAGCAGGTGCCGAATAATCCTGGTTCATCAGTTCCCGCCTCGCGCTCCACCAATCCTGAAGAAGAAGAACTGAAGCAATTTGTCGGCGTCGTGTTGGCGGAGACAGAAGATGTTTGGAGTACAGTCTTCCGCCAGGCGAACAGAGAATATCGCAAGCCGACACTGGTCCTATTTCGCGACAGCGTTAGCTCTGCCTGCGGTCGGGCGGGCGCAGCAGTAGGACCGTTCTACTGCCCTGTTGACCAAAAACTTTATATCGATCTCTCTTTTTTCCGTGAACTGAAAACAAGGTTTGGCGCACCAGGTGATTTCGCTGTCGCATACGTGGTCGCGCATGAAGTCGGACATCACGTCCAAAATCTGCTCGGCACAATGGACCGAGTCAGCAACGCGCAAGGCAGAACGAGTCAGGAGGACGCAAATGCGCTTTCGGTACGCCTGGAGCTACAGGCAGACTTCTTAGCTGGCGTGTGGGCCAACAAGGCTGCCAGCCGAGGCATCGTCGAACCTGGCGACATTGAAGAAGCCTTGGGAGCTGCAACCGCCGTTGGCGATGATCGACTTCAACGCGAAGCCCAGGGATATGTCGTTCCTGATTCGTTTACACATGGAACATCCCAACAACGAGTCGAGTGGTTTCGCAAAGGTTTCGAAACCGGCGACATCAATCAGGGCGACACTTTCAGAACGCGGTAAGCCGATTGAAGATTGTTGATTGTT
Organism: Pyrinomonadaceae bacterium; assembly: GCA_035491875.1. Classification (GTDB taxonomy): domain Bacteria; phylum Acidobacteriota; class Blastocatellia; order Pyrinomonadales; family Pyrinomonadaceae; genus PSRF01. Next base: position 4,471 of record DATJKB010000433.1, read on the forward strand.
GATGGTTGATTGCCGCTTCTGACTACGACGGGTTAACGCAATCAACAATCTAAAATCTACAATCAACAATCACAGGAGACGATCATGTCCGCTCCAAGTTTATTTCGCATTATCCTTCAGGTTGCTGATCTCGACGAGGCGGAAGCCTTCTATGGAAAATTATTGGCTGACAGGGGACGAAGAATCCCGCGAGCGTCGAGACATTACATCGACTGTGGACCAGTGATTCTCGCACTTGTGAATCCTTCCATCGATGATGAAACGGCGAAGCCATTGCCCGATTACATCTACTTCGCGGTGGAGGATCTCGAGACAATTCACGCTCGCGCACGTGAGTTGAACTGTCTGTCGACTGAAGACGTACACGGAGAGAGCGCCGGCGCCATGGTAGTTCGACCGTGGGGAGAACGTTCATTCTACGTACAAGATCCGTGGGGAAACGGTTTGTGCTTTGTTGATGAGAAGACTTTGTTCACCGGGAAATAAGGCATTGTTGATTTTAGATTTTGATTGCCGATTGATTCCGATGTACGGTGATCCGTGACTCCTAAGAAATCAACAATCTACAATCAAAAATCTAAAATCATCAATAACCACATGGACCACGAAGAAGTCGGACAGTATTGGAACGAGTGTGCTGAGGTGTGGACACACCTTGCGCGTCGCGGTTACGACATTTACAGAGACCATCTCAACACACCCGCATTCTTCGCGATGCTGCCAACTGTCGACGGGCTCCGTGGTCTCGACATCGGCTGCGGCGAAGGTCACAACACGCGTTTGCTTGCAAAGCGTGGCGCTGTGATGAGCGCCATTGATATCTCAGAAAGTTTCCTCAGCTATGCAAAAGAGCACGAGGAACGAAAGCCGCTTGGAATCGACTATCGACTCGCCAGTGCAGTTGAGCTCCCATTTCCTGATGAATCTTTTGATTTCGCCACTGCCACAATGAGCTTGATGGATGTCCCTGAAACTGATCGGGTGTTAGGTGAGGCCTATCGCATTCTGAAGCCAAAAGGTTTTCTACAGTTCTCGATTACTCATCCGTGCTTCATGACACCTCACCGGCGAAATCTTCGCGACGAAAATCGAAGGACGTATGCGATTGAAGTCGGCGACTATTTTCGCGAGCTCAATGGGGAGTTTGACGAGTGGCTTTTCACGGGAGCACCGGTTGAGGAAAAGCAAGGTCTGCGCAAATTCAAGATCCCGCGCTTCACAAGAACACTTAGCAGCTGGCTGAATCTTCTTATTGCTACAGGCTTCCAGCTGGAACAGTTCGCAGAGCCACGTCCCAGTGATGAAACCGTCGCTAAGGAACCTAAACTACAAGACGCGCAAGTCGTTTCATACTTCTTGCACATACGTGTCCGCAAACCTGAATGAGTCAAGAACAACCCACTTACGAAGCTGCTCGAATCATCGCGCCCATTATCGAAGAGCATTTTGCGGACCACCACGGCCGCGCAGTCAGCCGTGGTGAAACGGATCTCGCGCCGCGACCGGATGCATCCATAATCCAAGCAGTCATCGATGCCAGTTTTTGGGCGAGCTTTCGTCGTGAAGAGGGTCAGTTTCCAAAGATCTCAATCGCGTATGCATCACCAGAACAAGTAGTGCAGCCGCTCCTGTTTGAAACGAAGTTCGATCTCCTCACAAGTGTGCTCACCAAACTTGCACCCGCGGTTGAGCGACCAGGTGTACACCTTGGCGTTTGGCCTTATCAGGGTCGACTGCAGATCTGGGGTGCATTACGGTCTTTGCCGAGTCTGTGTTTTGTCCTGGAAGTGGTTGAGCCGGGGTTACTCGTCGTGAAACATCGAAGAATTGACGGATTTGGAAAGTTTGCGAACGTGGCGATCCTAAAGGGAGAGCAGATCAAAATTGTCGATGAGAAAGGGACGAGTTTGCCCGATTGCCCCGCACTCCTGAAATCCCTGTTAGCCTTTACCGCAACCGACGCTGAAGATTCATCAGTGAATGTGCTCATACAACTCGCGGCGTCAATGAGAGCCCATGGCCATGGGGGCTCCTTGCTGGTAGTACCGGACGGGAAAGAGGCTTGGCGCCATTCGATCGTTTATCCGTTTCAGTACTCTGTGCGGCCGCCTTATTCCGCGCTGGCTGATCTTCTGCATCAGGAGATTCAGGACAGGGATGAAAACCGTTGGGTGAATGCGGTTAGAAAAGCGGTTGATACGATTGCAGGTTTGACGGCCGTCGATGGCGCGACAATCGTGAACGAAAGCTATGAAGTGCTAGGCTTTGGCGCAAAAATTCGACGCCCCGAAGGAAGGCCAGCGGTTGAGCAGATGGTTGCGACGGAACCAATTGTTGACAACGAAGCAATCGTGATCCATCCGGTTCAGAGTGGAGGCACCAGGCACTTATCGGCAGCACAGTTTGTTCATGATCAGCGTGACGCGCTCGCACTCGTCGCGTCGCAGGATGGACGCTTCACAATCTTCGCGTGGTCACCGTGTGAAGAGATGGTCCACGCGCACAGAGTTGATGCGTTGTTGTTGTAAAGGTTCGACAGGATTTCGGGATTTCAAGATTTACAGGATCTGAAAGTGAAAAAGGGACGGCAACAGCCGTCCCCCTTTGAGTTTTGATCTTTCAAATCTTGTAATCCTGAAATCCTGTCTAAAAGATCTCAAGGTGTAAACGTTCGGCGATAGATGATCCCTGAATAGTTCAAACGCATCGCGCGTCCATCAATGATCGATTCAAAACCTAAACGATCCGGCGCCTCCGGATCTCCAGAACCAAACCTGCCATCAGGTCGCGGCGTAAGTCGTTGCGATCCATTCAGGTAAAGTTGACCCTTACGTAGAACAACTCTTAGGTCGCCATACCACGGACTGTCGTTACTGTAATGCCCCACGTAGCCTTCCCAGTCTTTCGGCGCATTGAAGCTCTTTGGACCATCATACTTCGCGCCCATGTACCAATTACCGCCGTGATAGGCTTCAGTTATTCCTTTCTGATTTTCACGCACAAAACCCAACTGGAAGATTTCAAATTCGGGGTGCTTCACGATGAACGACTCGCCGCCCCCGCGCTCGAGCAAAATACGCTCGCCGCGATGGACCAAAAACAGCTTCGTCCCGTCCGCCACTAACTCGAGCTTGTTTCCGTCGACACTCGTGTATGTTCCAGCATAGTCGGCAGCATTGGGCACTTCGGTCGGCAACGGCGGTGACGCAGGCGCATCCGGCAAGGGTTTGCCATCAAGCGACGCGTTGAGTAGATCGATTGCATATCTCGTCACTACCACCGGACGATAACCGCGCAGACTTGCATTGACTGAAGCGAAGGCGCCAACACCAGCAGTTAAGTCCACATCGATCGAAGAACTGAATGCGACCATTCCTCCCGTGTGTCGTAAACGTGTGTGACCGGCAATATCGCTATTCCACAATCCATAACCATACGAAGCGTCTTCGCCGCGGAAAGGCGATTTGATCGATGGCTTGATGAAGAGATTGAAGTTTTCTTCTGACAGGATGCGGCCATTCGGCAGCGCACCTCGATTCAAAAGCATGCGAATGTATTTCGCCATGTCGCCCGGTGTTGAGGCGATACTACCCGCCGCCATATCCATCTCTAACCATGGAGACTCAGCCAGCGTTCCCTTCAAGGGAAACGGCCGATCGGTATTGAGTGGCGCATAACCGATCGCCGACTTGCGACGGGTTTCATTTGTGATCACGGGATAGCTGGCGCTCATGCTGAGTGGTTTCAAAAGACGAGTGCTGACGGTATCAGCAAAAGAACGCTTCTCTACGGCCTCCACGATGAAGCCAAGAATGTTGTAGCCGGTGTTGGAATAGAGAAAACGATTTCCTGGTGCGTAGGTGGTCCACAACTCACCCAACAACGCATCGAGAAGCAAGGGCGCACCAGGTAGTCCGGATGTGTGATTGAGCAGATGATGTGTGGTTATTGGCGCAAACTGAGAACTGATCTTCAGCCAGGGAAGATATTCAACGATTGGTTTATGCAGATCGAGTTTGCCGTCCTGGTGTTGTTGGAGAAGAGTCAGCGCGACAAACGACTTCGAGATCGAGCCGATCTGATACAGAGTATCAGACGTCACTCGAGCGTTGGTTTTGGTGTCGGCAAAGCCATATGTGGAAATGCGGAGTGCCCCCTCGCGATTGGCAAGGGCCAATGTCATCCCAGGTACACCGAGATCAGCCATGTGACGCGCGATGTAATCATCAAGCTTCGCGAACGCAGGCTGAAACTTGGCCGCGCTGCCATTACCTTGAGTCTCGATTGTGGTGGCGAAAACATCGCCGTCTTTCGTTTTGAGAGTGGTGTAGGCAATCGTGGCAACTGCTGTCTTTGCAGTTGCTGACAGGAAGCGCCGACGCGACAGATTACTTTTTGAAGAACCACGCATTTCTGTTTTCCTTAGTTGAGTTGGTGTTGAAGTTTACAGAGCGGGCGAATGCTAACACGTTGGTGTTTCAATATCGAAAGACATCAAGACATTAATAGGTTCCCGAATACCCCCAACGGCAGTTGGGGGATCGTTCAAGTCCAAGCTACAACACAGATGACCAAAAAACTCCACGCGCCGCGCATTCAGTCGAGTTCTATTGGGCAAGGTCGTTCGCGGCGCGTCGGAGTAATCGACAGTCGTAACGGGTAGGTCGAGCGTGAACAATCCACCAACTGCCGTTGTGGTATTCGCGTGACGTCGCGTTGAGCAGTTTCGATTACCTTGAATCAACCGCACCACAACGACAAGCTAAAGAGGCTCTTGCAAAATTCAACCTCTCATTCTCCCCAGGCTTTAGCCTGGGGTCACAGCGCGACGTTGAATGTCGGCAACCGTTTTAACGGTTTCAGACGTGCGCCGAAATCTTCAATGTTTCCATGTAAACCGTTGAAACGGTTTTCAGCTTTCAAAAGAGCACTGACCCCCAGGCTAAAGCCTGGGGAGAATGAGAAATTGACTTTTGCAAGAGGCTCTTCAGCTTGTCGATGAGCTACCCAAACACTCGACGTAACTGGAATCACTCAATTCCGATACGCTTCACCCCGCTAGGGGTGCCATGTTTATAGTTCCCAGAACCAAGAACCTCATCGCGGTTCGGACGGGCGGACACTACCTTGATTGAAACTTCGCACATTGATGTC
>DATJKB010000434.1:0-9459 GCA_035491875.1 Pyrinomonadaceae bacterium
GCTCCGGTTGTCGCGCAATTTCGGACATCAGATTGCTGTAACGGCCGGACTGGAAGAAGCTGTTGGAAATGCAGTGGTAATCATCGACGCTGACTTGCAGGATCCTCCTGAGATGATTCCTGAAATGATTCATCGTTGGCGCGAAGGGAATCACGTTGTTTACGGTGTGCGTGCCGAGCGCGAAGGCGAAAGCAGATTCAAACTGTGGACGGCGAAGGTTTTCTACCGAATCATCAATCGCCTTTCTGATACCAAGATTCCTGTTGATGCGGGAGACTTTCGGCTGCTCGATCGAAAGGTCGTCGAGGTTCTGAAGGCAATGCCGGAACGAGCGCGTTTTCTGCGGGGCATGGTCAGTTGGGCCGGTTTTCGACAAAGTTCTGTTACTTACCAAAGAGCGGCTCGTCACGCAGGAGAGAGCAAGTATCCACTCGGAAAAATGGTTTCTTTCGCGTTGGACGGCATAATCTCTTTTTCGCTCGTGCCGTTAAAAATAGCTATCTGGACCGGGTTCCTCGCGATTTGGGGCGCGGTTGCCGGCATTATTGTCGCCATCGTCGATTGGATATTGGACAAGGGAATCATAAGGGGCTGGGCTTCGCTCTTCGTCGCGGTGTTGTTCATGGGTGGAATTCAGTTGGTTTCGCTCGGAATCATCGGCGAATATTTAGGCCGCATTTACACTGAGGTAAAACGGCGCCCACTCTACGCTGTCGAGGAACGTCTGGGATTTAGCGACGGCACTACTAAGGAGAAAGTGGTGAAGGCAGGGGTGAACGTTGGTGTCTAAAAACGCCGTCGTGTCAGCCGTCAGCACCACATGGTCCCGGCTTCCCCTAAGCAGAAAAAAACTGTTGGTGCTGTTGTTGCTGGTGCTGACAGTCTTCAGTGTTCGCATTCTCACACTGCAATTCATGCGAATGCATCTTCACGATCCGTCGTGGTTTCAAATCGGTTCCTACGCAAAGTTTGATCGTCAGGCGCGGGAGATTCTGTCCGGGAACCAGGGGCTGTTCTGGATTCATGATCCATCGCGGACTGACCTGGCCCAATATCCGCCTGCTTTCCCATGGGTAGTCGCATCAATCTACAAACTGTCGGGTAACTACTCAGCAGAGAGCGTCCAGATCGTCGAGTGGTTCTTCGACGTTTTTATTTCGCTCATACTCATCACAGGGATCGCCGCCACTGCTTTTGGCTGGCGCGTCGCTATAGCGGCGAGTTTTCTTGCAGGAGTGTCACCGCTACTGGCGATGTACGCCGCATGGCCTTCGGCCGATGCACCCACGGCGTGGTTCGTGCTTGCCGGAAATTGGTCACTGCTCGTGGCTTGTAAACGAAAGAGTCTATGGTTTGGGTTCGCTGCCGGTGTTCTTCTGGGCATAGCTTGCTGGTTTCGTGTTAATCCTCTCTACCTCGCAGTTGCGTGGGCCGTTGCCGTGGCAGTTTTAGGCAATACAGGATGGCAGCAGCGGTTAAAGATTAGCGCAGCGGTTCTGTCTGGGGCGATGATTATTGTCTCTCCGATCGTCGTGCGAAATTACATTTCGTTTCCTGATTTCACACCGACGGGCGGAACGATCGGAACGAATCTCTGGGAGGGATTAGGAGAAACCGAGTTAGGCAGAAGCAACGGGTTTCTATACGGCGACGACAAAATGGTTGAACGTGAACGGATCAAGATGGGCTTGCCCGCCGAATTCCCGCTTGAGCCACAATGGCCGAATGGCATTCAGCGCGATCGGGAGCGAGTACGTGAGTCGCTCGACTTCATCAAGCAACATCCGATCTGGTATACCGGCGTAATGCTGCAAAGAATGTGGGGAATGCTGAAGGTCGCGGGGAAGCCGCTGCCTTATTACGGGTCGAGCGGGATTAATGTCACCGGCAGTAAATGTCTGTTGCCTGCGTGGCAAGGTGGCATCGTTGCTGCTGGCGTGAATGTACTTGGTATGTTGCAGAGTGTAATCCGCTATCTGCTGCTGCCGCTTATGGTCGTTGGTATCTTCGTTGCGGTTCGTCGTAATCTAGCGACGACGGGTTTACTAGGAGTCACTATTCTGTATTACTTGATACCGGGAACTGCGGCTCATACTGAAATTCGTTATATGCTGCCGATGCACGGGTTATTAACTGTATTTGCCGGTGTCGGAGTTATCTGGGCTGTAAATGGCGTCGCCAAAGTACGGCGTCAAGACGCGTAAAGCATCAATGCAATCTTCTCAAGCAAATAGCACCGTCAATCCGCTCCCAAAAGAGATGATGGAGCACACCTATCCAATTCTCTATCAGGTGGAGCAGACACACTGGTGGTATGTCGGAAGGCGGAAGATCATCGCCGAGTTCGTGCGCGAAATCGTTAGTCACGTAAAGGATCGGCCTGCGAGGATTCTGGATGTGGGCTGCGGCACCGGCGCGAACTTGCTTCTGCTTTCAAATTATGGCGACGCAGAAGGCGTAGACGTTTCGCATGATGCGCTTGCGTTCTGTCGAGAGCGTGGGTTGCAGAAAGTTAAGCATGGAGCAGCCGAACAACTTCCTTACGACGACGGAACATTCGATCTAGTCACAGCTTTCGATGTGGTCGAACACCTCGATGACGATCTAGCAGGGCTGAAGGAGCTACGACGCGTTATTCGTCCCGGTGGTTATGCACTTTTGTTCGTACCCACCTTCATGTTTCTTTGGGGCATACAGGACGACGTGAGCAATCACCGCCGTCGCTACCGGCTTCCCGAGTTGAAGCGTCTGTTGACAGAAGCCGGATTTGAAATCGAGCGCTCTACTTATGCCAACATCACTTTCTTCCTGCCCATTCTGCTGGTGAGAAAGCTGATGAAGTTGACTGGGCTCAAGACTTCCAGTGAGAACAACATCAACGTGTCGGCTTTTAATGGCATTTTTGGTGGATTGTTTTCTGCCGAGAGTATCGCACTCCGCTTTATGAATTTTCCTTTTGGCGTATCGGGAATTTGTGTTGCACGACGGCGTGAAGATTAATTAAGAAAGTGGCAAACGCCTCGCTGCGATGTCCCATAGGATTCAAGCTTGTCGACAACGCTCCCTACATTCAACATCCCCGAAATCGGTTCAACTTTGAAACTGCTCAACAAATGTCCGATACGCTTCAGCTTGTCGTCAACGTTCCCTACACTCAACTCGGTATTTCGATACAACGGTAAGGCATTGTATTGCCGAAGAATTGATCCACAGATTTCGCTGACCTTGGGAGTTGAGTGTAGGGAACATTGACGACAAGCTGAAGCGTATCGGACATTCGTTGAGCACTTTCAAAGTTACCAATTCCAGAGATGGTGAGTGCTGGGAACATTGACGACAAGCTGAAGCGTATCGGACATTTGTTGCCGCGTTCTTTTAAGCTTGTGCATAGAGGATCTCGACGACAAACTGAAGTGCATCGCACATCCGCTGCCGTGTTTAGCAAGTTGACGTCTTGCCGCCAAATGGATCCCATCAATTGACTCCCAATCTCTCAGCCCCGAAAAGACAATCAAACGCACGCATCTTCATCAGACATGCTCCACGATCGCTCGATCATTTGTTTTGGTGGTGAAGATTGGTGGTATCACCATCCGCACTCCAAATATCATCTGATGCGCCGCTTTGCGCGTGCCGGTAATCGAGTGATCTTTGTTAATTCAATCTCGATGGGCCTCGCTTCCCTCAATAACAAAGATTTGATTCCGCGGATTACGAGAAAACTTCGTAGCTACGCCAAGCTTGCACGTACAACTGAAGAAGGCGTCACTGTCGTTTCCCCGGCAGTCGTCCCGTTTTTCGGAAGCGGTTCCATACGTGCGGCAAACAAACGGTTACTGTCTGCGCAAATCGGATCGCTGGCTCGTGCGAAGGGTCTTAAACGTCCCATTCTGTGGATTGCCATTCCTACCGCTGTTGAGATGATCGGCCAGCTGAATGAGTCGTTGGTGGTTTACCACGTGTCCGATAAGTACGACGCGAATACAATGGACCATGCGACGGACCCGCAGTTGATCCGTCAGTTACATCAACGGGCAATCGAAAAAGCGGACATTGTTTTTTACTCGAGCCGCAAACTCTTGTCTGACGCAACCGAAGGTCTCGATCGATCGCACTTGCTTGAACAAGCAGTTGATTTCGATCATTGGGCGCAGGTATCGCAACTGAAGCCGGCGCCGGAATTGGCAGATATCCCAAGACCGCGAATTGGTTATTTTGGGGCGATTGAGCCGTGGCTCGTCGATCAGGAGTTGATCAAGATCGCCGCGCGGGAACGGCCTGGCTGGCATTGGGTTTTTGTCGGCAACAAGTCGCGTGGGCTGGATATCGAAACGCTTCCAAACACCCATTTTTTGCGAGCGGTGCCGTACCAGGATTTACCGACATACGCTGCCGGATTCGACGTTTGCGTCTTGCCGTGGGAAACTGAGCAGGCTTTTACGAGCTATGGTTCGGCGATAAAAGTCCGTGAGTATCTCGCCAGCGGCAAGCCGGTGGTAATCTCGCCGTTGCCTGAGTATGAATCGATGAGTGATGTCCTTCGTATCGCGCGCTCGCACGACGACTTCCTAAAACTCGTTGACGATGCACTTCAGGAAAGTGACCCGGCTGCGGCCGCAAAACGCCAGGCGGCGGTTGCAAACGGCACCTGGGACGCGCGGGCGGAGTGGGTTAGTGAGCTAATCGATCGCAAGCTGAAGGAAAAAGAAAGTTGAAGCAAGTACTTCAGAACCGGAAAACCGGACGGCCGTTCGTTGCCGAAGTTCCAGTGCCCGCAATACAAGCCGGACGTGTACTCGTGCGCACAGTCGCTTCACTGATCAGTGCGGGTACTGAACGTGCGGCGGTCGAGCTTGTGAGTAAAGGCTTGATCCAGGAGGCGCGACAACGTCCCGATCTCGTCAAAGCAGTTGTCTCAAAAGTTAAGAGCGAGGGCCTGCTTAATACAATCGGAGCCGTGCGCGACAAGATGGCAGCGTCGCAAGCGCTGGGTTACAGCGCAGCGGGAATCGTCACCGGAGTTGCTCGCGATACGGATGAGTTCAAAGTTGGTGATCGTGTCGCCTGCGCCGGAGTAGGTTTTGCCTCGCACGCTGAAGTGATCTCGGTACCGAAAAACTTATGCGTGCGTTTACCCGTCGATGTTTCCTTTGAAGCAGGCGCATTCGGAACACTTGGGGCGATCGCTTTACAAGGCGTGCGTTTGGCAGTGCCCACACTTGGTGAGTCAGTGGTAGTTATCGGCCTCGGTCTTGTAGGCCAATTGACGGTCCAGCTGTTGAAAGCAAATGGCTGTCGTGTTTTTGGTCTCGACCTGGATGCTTCGCGAGTATCACTCGCGCGTGAACTTGGTGCTGATGATGCAGCACTTTCAGACGACGACGCGCCGAAGTTGATCGAGCGTTGGACGCGTGGCCACGGCGCTGACGCTGTTTTGATTACTGCGGCCACTGATTCGAATCAACCGGTTGAACTAGCTGCAAAGATCTCGCGCATGAAGGGTCGCGTGGTGGTTGTCGGCATGACTGGTCTCGACATTCCTCGCCAACCGTTCTACCTGCGCGAACTGTCTTTGACGATCTCGATGTCGTATGGACCAGGGCGATACGATCCCGATTACGAAGAGCACGGGCACGACTATCCTTTCCCCTACGTGCGTTGGACCGAACAGCGCAACATCGAGAGTTTTCTGGACCTCGTGAGTCAGAAACGCATCGAGGTTGACAGGGTCATCAGCCACAGGTTTCCGATTGAAGAAGCTGAACAGGCGTACCAGTTGATCTCAGGCGCTTCGAACGAACCTTATCTTGGCGTGGTGCTGAAATACGATCCTGACTCAGCACTTCAGTCGCGCGTGAGTCTGACAAGCGGTGCGCAACCAGGTGCGAAAAAGGAAGAAAGGGTTGGAGTTGGCGTAATCGGCGCCGGCGGTTACCTTCAAGGCATTCTGCTGCCACAGTTCAAGACCGTTGGAGTTGCGTTTCGATCGATTGCGACCGCATCGGGAATATCAGCCCACGACGTGGGCAAAAGATTTGGTTTTGTAGAAGCCGTTTCGAGCGCTGACGACGTCATTAGCGATACGAGTGTGAATCTCGTGGTTGTCGGTACGCGCCACGATCTGCATGCGGAGCTGGCGATCAAAGCGCTGAGCTTGAACAAGCACGTCTTTGTCGAGAAGCCGCTGGCAATGAACGAAGAAGAGTTGTCTTCGGTGCTCGATGCTGCGATCAATTCTTCGGCCTATCTGATGGCCGGCTTTAACCGCCGCTTTTCGCCGCTGGCAACACAGGCAAAGCATTTCTTTGAGGGACGAAATGCTCCGTTGTCGATAGTTTATCGCGTCAACGCCGGTCGCATTCCGAAGGACCATTGGGTTCAGGATCCGTTGCAAGGCGGCGGCAGAATCATCGGCGAAGTCTGCCACTTCATCGACTTTATGGAGTTCATCACTGGAGCTTTACCCGTTTCAGTTTTCGCAGAATCGGTAACGGGAACGAACGCGCTTTCAGTCGATGATGATTCAGTGCTCATCATCTTGCGATTCGCAGACGGGTCGAACGGAAGCATCGCGTATCTCGCCGAAGGTGATCGGGCGTTGGCAAAAGAGCGAATCGAGATCTTTGGCGCTGGCAAGTCGTTTGTCATCGACGACTTTCGCCGAAGCGTTGCTTACAAGGATGGTCGTGAAGAACCGACAACACTGCGCGCGCAAGATAAAGGACAACTCGATGAGGTACGCGCGATTTGTGAAAGTATTTTGAGAGGGGATGCTGCGCCGATTAGTTTAGAAGAGCTCGCAGCCACCAGCCTGACAACCTTCCGCATCCTCGATTCGCTTCGCACGGGACAGCGAGTCGATATCTGAAAGATCAACGAACTCGTTGGTTATCTCTGTGGCACTACAGAACCGCGAGCGGTAGCGAGCGCACTCAACCACCGAGGTCTCATAAATAATGTTGGCTACGTCGCGTTGTGATAGTGGCACGCCCATCTTATTTCGATTATATTCCCACTGTAACTAAGTTAATACCTCACGAATGGATGTACCAGTATGACTCCACCTCACGCGGAGTTCACCGACGATCACACACCACTTGCATACTTTATTACTTTTCGCACTTATGGGAGTTGGCTGCATGGCGACGTTCGCGGTTCCGTTGATCGGCAACATAATGTCTACGGCACCCCATACCTACCTCCGAATAAGTTGCGCGAACAATATGAACGGTGTCTTCTTAAACAACCGCCGGTAAGACTGAGAATGAAGCAAAGGAGAAAGGTCGAAGAGGCAGTCTACGATACGTGCAAAAAGCGAAAATGGAATCTGTGGGTTGTAAACGCTCGCACAAATCATGTCCATTCGGTCGTTACGGCAGGTTGCGATCCTGAGATCGTCTTAAATGCGTTTAAGGCCAATGCGACACGCATGATGCGCGAAGCTGGGTTGTGGAAAAGCAAATGCAGTCCCTGGGTTAAGAGGGGCAGCAAGATTTGGTTATGGACTCAACAAGAACTGATGGCGGCCATTGATTATGTACTGTACGATCAAGGCCCATAAGTAGCGACGTCGGTGGCATTACGGGGCGAACCGCATTACAGAACCGCGAGCGGTGGCGAGCGTACTCAACCACCGACGGTCTCATTGTTCGAACCTGAGGGCGCTCGCTAACGCTCGCGGTTCTGTAATGCTGTCGGTTGTAGGGGCGGAGCCAAACTTGCCAACCCTCAATTTACTTACATGTGTGGTATTGCAGGAATAGTTAGCCTCGACGCAGAAACGTACATCTCTCCGATGCTCGAACGAGTCGCGCATCGCGGGCGTGATGACGAGGGCGTCTGGCTTTCCGAAACGATCGATCAGTTTGGTCGCAAAGCATGCCTGGGCCATCGACGGTTGGCCATTATCGACACGAGTGCCGCTGGGCATGAGCCAATGCTCTCAGCCGATGGCCGATACGTGATTACATTCAACGGAGAGATCTACAACTACCGCGAACTCCGCGACCAGCTGACCTCGCGCGGCCACATTTTTAAGACCGATACAGACACTGAAGTTCTTCTCGCTGCGTTTGCGGAATGGAAAGACGAATGCCTGCCGAAGTTGAACGGAATGTTTGCGTTCGCCATTTGGGACAAAGAAGAGCGCGCGTTAACACTGGCGCGCGATCACGTCGGAATAAAACCGCTCTACTACAGTCACGTCCCAGCTGCTTCCTTCAGCTTTGCTTCTGAAATCAAATCCATTCTTGCTACTGGTCTTGTTAAGCCGCAGCTGGACGCTGAGAGTCTTCACCAGTTTCTGACTTTTCTCTGGGCGCCTGATCCAAACACGCTATTTCTAGATGTTAAGACGGTGCCGCCAGGTCATGTGCTGAAACTGAAAGACAATCAACTCAAACTAACTCAATGGTGGGATGTCTCGTTCGACGCAATTGAAGAAGGTCGAGACGAAGCGTGGTGGCAACAACGAGTGCTCGAAACACTCGATCGGGTTGTGAAAATGGAGATGATCGCGGATGTACCCCTGGGTGCGTTTCTCTCCGGCGGACTCGACTCCTCCGGAATCGTCGCGATGATGCAACGCCACAGTAACGGTCGAGCAATCGACACTTACACCGTCGGCATTGAACGATCTGATCTACGCTACGACATCATTCCCGATGATGTTCGTTGGGCGCGTCGAGTTAATGAGCAGCTACAGACGGACTATCGAGAGATCATGCTCAACCCCGAGGTGGCGGCACTACTGCCGAAACTCGTCTATCACATGGAAGAGCCTCCGATCGACATGGCGATTCCCAGTTATCTGATTTCGCAAGCCGCCCGCGAGTCGCTTACGGTGATGTTGTCTGGCATGGGTGGTGACGAAGTATTCGCCGGCTACCCGCGTCAGATGGCGATGAAGATCGCATCAGCGTTTGATCCAGTGCCAGATCTCTTGCGTCGACCATTGATGAGAACCGTCGCTGAAGTTTTACCTGGTGGCATGCCCGGCAGACTCACCGCTCCATTGCGCAATGCGAAAAAGTTTGCACGCAGTGCGGCATTAGGCTTTGAGGATCGATATTTAGGTTACGGTACTTATTTCACAGACAAAGCGAAACAGCGTTTGTACACGGATGATTTACGTGAACAAACAAAGGGCCTGGATGCTTACGCGGCTCATCGTAATTACTTTTCGAAAGTCCGCAATGTCGATCGTCTTAACCAGTTGCTGTACGTCGACCTGAAAACATTTCTTCCCTGCCTGAATTTATCGACGACTGATAAGACATCGATGGCCGTGAATCTCGAAGTTCGTGTGCCTTTCTTGAACCGGGAGATGATTGAGATGGCGGCGCGCATGCCTCCGAACCTGAAACTGCGTGGTCTGAAACGTAAGTACATCCTCAAACGCGCGCTGGAAAAGGTCTTGCCGCGGGATGTTGTGTGGCGAAAGAAAGCTGGTTTCGGTGC
>DATJKB010000435.1:0-4493 GCA_035491875.1 Pyrinomonadaceae bacterium
GCACCGAAACACGGTTGCGTTAATGTGCATTTCTCACTCCTCCCAAAGTATCGCGGCGCGGCTCCGGTGAACTGGGCTATCGTCAATGGGGAAGAGGAGACCGGTGTAACGACGATGATGATCGAACCCAAACTCGATTCAGGCCCGATTCTCCTACAACGCAAAACACAGATCGGGCAAAAGGAAACAGCGCCGGAAGTCATGCAGCGACTCTCTGAGATGGGAGCGGAGCTCTTGTCCGAAACGCTGCGGGACCTGGCTCAACTACAACCTCGAGAACAAGATCACGATCAAGCTTCCTTCGCACCGATATTAAAAAAAGAAGACGGGCTTATTAACTGGTCAGCGAGCGCGCCATCAATCGATCGTGCCATCAGAGGTTTCCAGCCGTGGCCCAACGCTTATACGACGTTTCAATCACGCCAGCTAACACTTTGGAATGCTGTGCCTGAGTCCGCTGCGAACGAAACGGCTCCGGGGGAGGTACTTGTTGCGCGTGGAGATGATTTGATTGTGGCGTGTGGTGAAAAGTCGACGTTACGGCTCCTGGAGGTGCAACCAGAAGCGCGCCGACGAATGACCGTCCGCGACTTTCTCAATGGAGTGCCTGTGAAGATCGGCGATCGCCTTGGCGAGTAGTTGTGTCCGATACGCTTCAGCTTGTCGTCGAGTAGCCCTACTCTCAATCTAACAGGAATGGCTCAACGAATGTCCGATACGCTTCAGAGCCTCTTGCAAAACTCAATTTCTCATTCTCCCCAGGCTTTAGCCTGGGGTCAGGTTCTTTTGAAAGCTGAAAACCGTTTCAACGGTTTACATGGAGTTATTGAGAAGATTTGGCCGCAGCATCGGAAACCGTTAAAACGGTTGCCGAAATTCCACGTCCCGCTGTGACCCCAGGCTAAAGCCTGGGGAGAATGAGAAGTTGAATTTTGCAAGAGCCTCTTCAGCTTGTCGATCAGGTGCCGAAACGTCTACCTGCGATGTAAGTTGAATTTGCCTGCGAGTCATCGACAAGCTGAAGCATATCGGACATTCATTGAGCCGTTCCTGTCAGCTTGAGTTGCGATGCGAAGGATGACAAGCCAAAGCGTATAGGACATTCGTTGAAGAAACATTAGGATGCCCAATAACGTCTCACCCGCGCGAGTAGCAGCGTTTGACGCTTTGAAGGAAATTGAGGGCGGAAAGTTCTCCTCTTCCGTTTTGGCGAACACGGACGCTCAGCTTTCGTCACTTGATCGCGCGCTGTGTCATGAGCTTGTCTTAGGAGTATTGCGTTGGCAGTTAGAACTCGACGCGATCGTCGAGCACTTCGCCAAGCGGAAAATAGAAAGTCTGGACCCGCCCGTTCTTCGTGCACTCCGATTAGGTATTTATCAAATTCGTTTCCTTGATCGTGTTCCTGCCTCGGCCGCTGTTAATGAGTCGGTAAATCTTGTAGGGCGCGCACGTGTATCTTCGGCCCGTCCCCTTGTTAATGCAGTTCTCCGACGTGCTGCGCGTGAACCAGACTACTCGCCTGCAGCTGATATAGCAGATCCTCTCGAACGAATTGCCATTCAGACTTCACATCCGCGTTGGCTTATAGATCGTTGGTCCAAGGAGTTTGGAGTCGAAGAGACGGAAGTAATGGCGCGCGCGAATAACGAGCCACCTCCCATTGCGATTCGAGTTGTGAAGACGATCGCGGATGAAAAGGACGTTCTGGATAAACTGCGTTCTGCCGGCGCCGAATTAGTGCCGTCTGAGATTGCGAAAGGCGGCTGGAGAGTATCCGGGGCCACTGCCAAGCTTCGCGAACTATCTGAGCGTGGCGAGTTGTACATACAGGACGAAGCTTCTCAGTTAGTCGCCGAGGTTGTGAATGCTCAACCTGGCGATCGAGTGCTGGATGTTTGTGCTGCTCCCGGCGGTAAGACCACGCTGATTGCTGAGCGAGCAAGCGACAAAGCAGATGTTGTGGCAATGGACGTTTCGCCGCGTCGATTGGCTACAATCGAGTGGACCATCCAGTTGCACCAACTCAAAAGCATCAAGCTAATGTTGGGCAATGCGAGTGAGCCTCTGCCCTTCGACAGCGGGTCATTCGATCGGGTTTTGCTCGATGCGCCATGCTCGGGTACCGGCACGCTCCGTCACAATCCGGAGATTCGCTGGC
Organism: Pyrinomonadaceae bacterium; assembly: GCA_035491875.1. Lineage (GTDB taxonomy): Bacteria > Acidobacteriota > Blastocatellia > Pyrinomonadales > Pyrinomonadaceae > PSRF01. Next base: position 2,162 of record DATJKB010000435.1, read on the forward strand.
GGCTAACGAACGATGATATTAGTCAGCTTGCCGATCAGCAGAAGCGGTTCTTGATGAATGCGGCCGCGGTTGTTAAGCCCGGTGGATTATTGGTGTATTCAACCTGCTCGATTGAGATGGAAGAAAACGAAGAAGTTGTGCGAGATTTCCTGTCGTCGAATGATCAGTTCACACAAGTGAGCCCGCCGTTGAAGGCGGACTTGGTCACAAACTCTGGCGCCGCACGCACGTGGCCGCACCGTGACGGTACCGACGGATTTTTCATATCAGCCTTCGAACGAAATAAAGCCTAACTATCGATTGCCAATTGCCCTTTGCGACCAAGACTTTGCAAGAGTCCAATCTCTAATCACTGTGCCTGGTGAAACCATCACATTTCATCCCGAAGTCAGCAGTCAAACGGCGGGTAAAGACGCGCCTTGCGACACAAGATAGTGGATGCTAGACTTCGCAACTTGGTCTTGACCTTGTAGGGAGTTGTTAAGGTGAGACGTAAGTAAGTGAGTTTCGTCACCAGAGTTCTGTCGGTCTTTCGTAGAATCTCAATCGTCATTGCGATTGCGATAGCCTTTGTTTTCGGCGTTGGTTCCACGGTTTATCTGTCATTGCGCAGTCCGGAGGTGACCGTGCCGAACGTTGTGGGTAAGGACCGGTTCGAAGCTGAAAAGATTCTCGCTGAAGCCGATCTAAACTTCCGCATTCGCGCTTCTCGTCCGACTAACCAGGCAAAACCAGACACAATCGTGTTTCAGTTACCCCGAGCAGGTGAGGTGGTAAAGACCGGCCAAACTGTGGCCATGGACATTAGCCGTCCGACGAAGCTTGGCGAAACTCCTGAGACCGTAAAGCCTGCGGAAGAGTCGAAAGCTAATTCGAACTCCACCGCAAACGAAAATCGGCCACGGCGCAACAAGAACAAGAACGCAAACGAGAACGGCAACGCGAACGGGAATGCGAACGCCAACGCCAACGCCAACGCCAACGCGAGTCCAAATGCCAATCGTCCGGCCAACGCGAATCGAGGCAACGCGAATACGCCTGTAGAGAATTCGAATACGACTCCGCCGCGTGCGAACTCGAATATTGGTGATGGTAAATCAACTCGACCCGCGAGTACTCCAAATGAGAATCGACGACCAGTAGCGCCTCGACCTACACCAGGTACGCCAAACGACAACAGGCAGAACCGCTGATCAGCGATTAGTTTAATGCTCGACAACAGGAAAATTGATATAGCGCCATCGATTCTGTCCGCAGACTTTTCGTGTCTGGGCAAAGAGATTGAAGCTGTAGAACGTGGCGGCGCGGGCATTCTGCATGTCGATGTGATGGACGGTCATTTCGTTCCAAACATCACGATCGGACTGCCAGTTGTGAAGTCACTGGTTGGAGCGACGCGTTTGCCAATCGACGCTCACCTGATGATCTCGGAGCCAGGTCGTTACGCCGAACAATTCGTCAAAGCCGGAGCGAAAATGGTGTCCGTGCACGTTGAAGCTGACGCTCATCTTCACCGCACCCTGATGTCGATCAGAAACGCCGGCGGTTCACCGGGTGTTGTAATTAATCCTTCAACGCCGGTGAGCAGTGTTGAAGAGGTGTTGCCATTTGTCGACTATGTTTTGGTTATGTCCGTCAATCCTGGGTTCGGTGGACAGAAATTTATTGAAGAGTCGCTTAACAAAGTCCGTCGACTGCGACAGTTGATAGATAATCGCGGCTTAAATGTGCGCATCGAAATCGATGGCGGTATCGATCGGACAAATATTCAAAAAGTAGTTGCTGCCGGAGCCGAGATTATAGTTGCGGGCTCGGCCGTTTTCGGCGCATCTAATCCCGAATCTGCGGTAAAAGAACTGCGCGAAGCTACCGTTCAGTGGGTCTAAAAAAGTCGCGAATAATTGACTTTTTCCCGCCACTGGGCGAACCGGATGCCCGAAAAGTGAATCCGATACGTTGGAAATGTTACCCTCTCGCGCGTGAAGTCCTTCTGGAGGTCAGAATTTATGAATCGTTTTAAAGCCCTGGTGGTGTTTTGCGTCCTTTTGGTTGTGACGCCCGTGGTCCTGGCTCAGCGTACCCAAACGGAACAATCTACCACCCAACGTTTGGATGTAATGACCTCCAAACTTGAGTCGATGCGGCGCTCGCTCAATAGCGCGCTTTCGGCAATGAATGCCTCGAAAAATGATAAGGACACGAAACCGAATGCGGACGATCCCGTAGTGCGGTTAAAGGGACTTGAGAAAGAAGTTGGATCAACGCTGTCTGAAGTAAATGATATCCGGTCCAAGAATGATCGCTCGGAGAAATATGATCCAACCGCTATTGA
>DATJKB010000436.1:0-7840 GCA_035491875.1 Pyrinomonadaceae bacterium
CTTACCGGCGCCACGAGCGCAGCGCGTCCGCCCAATACAGAGTTGAAAACGAACCGAACGGGGAAAGGAAGATCCGCGTCCAGCAACTGCAAGGTCTTCCCCTGCGCCAACACTTCAACCATCGCCGGAAACGCGGTGATATCGAGCGATTGGCCGTGCTGATCGATCAAACCCTGAACTGAATCGATGGCTGCATGAGGAGCCGCCTTGAACGAAGCCAGTGTCAGGCGACCACCCGTCGGATTAAGAACGCCCAATGCCGAATAGTCGGCACCGACCAGAGCGATCGCACGCTCCAACACGAGACTGGAAACTTCACGAAAATCAGATCGCGCGTTTAAAGCATTGGCGATTGAAAGCAGTGCGCGTTTGGTTTCTGCTTCGCGCTCCTTATCGGTGTAGAGCCGTGTGTACTGGTAACCGACTCCTATTTGACTCGCGATTGATTGCAGGAACGTAACTTCGTCATCCAGCCAGTTCCTGGGCGTTCGCGTTGTATGAAGCCCGACAAGGCCCAACACGTCATCACCTAAAAGCACAGGCACGACCAGCAACGAACGCGTGCCCAAACTTTCCGCCAGAAACCGGACCTTCTGATCGGCGTTGGCAATGTCGTCGAGACGAATAGGTTTCTTAATATCGACGCGCTCAGAGATCTGCTTCAGGTCGACTGGCAAAACCGTTCCCAGGCTGGAAGGAACATCCTCGGAAGCGCGCCATTCATGACTGATGCGCAATTCGCTGGCGGAGGTGAGTTGAATGACGTCGCAGCGATCGACGTTCATCATGCGCCCAAGTTCGGAGACGATGACGTTGAGAAACCGGTCGAGATTGATGGCATCGGGCAGCGTAAGAGCGAGTCGATCGATGATCCCTTCACGGGCCTCGTGCATCTTGATTTTGCGTTCCAGTGAAAGCGATTGTGCGCTGTTGGACATGAGTTGGCGCCGATCATAGTCGAAGAGGGGAAAAGGGTAAAAGGGGCCGGGCAGGAGGAGACGGGGAGACACGGGGACGGGGGGACACGGCGACAGGGAGACACGGAGAAATAGAGTGGATTTAGTGCACTCATAGATTTGATCAAGGAAAGCAGACAAGTCACCCCGCGTCTCCCCCTCTCCCCGTCTCCCGTCTTTCCCTCCTTCCCCCTTTCAGCTTTTCCCCTCCGTCTCCGTATAATCGCTGAGTAAACAAACCCCAGAGATCCCAGTAGAGAAACCTGATGCCAATTTACGAGTTCGAATGTCAGAAATGTAAGACCCATATCGAGGTGTATCAGCGCCATTCCGACAAGTCGCCGACGAAGTGTCGCAAGTGCGGTGGGAAGCTGGAGAAAGTGATCTCTGCGCCTGCAATTCAGTTCAAAGGATCTGGTTGGTATGTGACCGATTACGCTCAAAAGGCAACGAAAGGCGACAAGGGCGAATCCGAACCAGCGGGCGACTCCAAGAAGACCGACAAGAAAAAAGAGAGCTCCCCGGAAAAGAAGACCTCAGATAAAACTTCAACCCCCAAATCCTCGGACGATTGAAGTTTGACCCGGCGACACCCGAAACGATGGTTGCGATAACCTGCAAGGAAAAGGTGAAACGTCTCTATCGCCGTATTCAACCTGGCGCAGTGACGAAGTCGCTAATTGTTCTTCTCGTAGCTTTGACGCTGACAACGGCAATCGTTGCCCAGTCGGGACACCGTCCACTGAACACCAGTTCCGGCGGTGTGCTCGTTGGCGTTATGGCTAAGCGTGACGGTGTGCAATCCACTCCGATCTCCAGCAAAGAAGTTTCGATTTACGACAACGGCGTGGAGCAGACGATCAGAAACTTCACTCCTGATCCCTCGCCCGCGAAGATCGTTTTGCTTGTCGACAACTCGCTCTCCATTCGAGCAGATACCGATAAACTCGAACAGGCCGCGCGTGAGTTTGCGTACGAGATCTATGAAGGCGACAAACTGCTCATCGTCGGTTATGACGAACAGGCGGAGATAGTTTCAGACTGGACCGACGATGCAAAGAGCATAGAGAAGTCGCTCAAGCTCTTCCGGAAGAAGGGCCAGCCTTACCTGTTCGACGCTATCCGGGCGGTTTTGGCGGAAGCCCTACGACCGATTCCGAGTCAGAAGCGTGTGATTGTAGTGATAAGCGATGGACTGGATCGTGGCAGCAAGGCGACATTCGAGAACACACTCGCGGAACTGCAAATGGACAACATCACTGTTTACGCGATCCAGGCAGTAGATCGAACGCGCGGAGCCATTCGCAGAGATGTGCCGAAACCAAAAGTTGTGATCGATAAGTTAGTAGAAGGAACCGGCGGGCAGATTTTCTCAATTGAGGATCCAGGGGCAGCGGCTAAAACGATTTGCGACGAACTCCGTAAGAATCGTTATGTTCTCTCCTATATTCCGTCGAGTGCGCCGTTCGGCCAGGCCCGCAGTCTGCTGGTAGTGGGAAACGAAGGCATTACAGTGCGGGCGAAGTCGATGCAACAGCCTAATTGACAGAGCAGGCGTAGCAGGCAGGAGCAGAAAAAGCAATCATTGGTCAGTTATCATTTGACAGTTATCAATTGTCATTTGGAAATCGCGGAATTGATTTTCACGAGGCCACGGACTTCACGTCCGTGGTTTTTCAATTTCAGCCTAAAGAGATCAAACAAACCTGCGGCGCGCTTCGCGCGATGATCCGTCGTCGCGCCAAATTAGGTAGAAATTGATTCTCCACCGACATGAAGTCGGTGGAATCCAATTGATAATTGATAACTGTCAAATAATAATTGACCACTGATTTCTTTTAGTGTGCCGCTGTTTCACCGTTTCTTCCGTGAATAAATCCAAAACAGTCCACCCATGATCAAGAGAACCAGAGCTTCCATGAAAATAAAAAACGACGGCACAAAAGTCCCGTCGTCATCGTGCGAGTCGGAATAAGCCACCCACGTTCCGATAATCAACCCACCCAGCACCCAGACCAGTTGCCGCTTCTTATCCCACACGCTTCCCCGTCAGTTCTCTTTCAGCATTCCCGATAACCAGTGCATCAGGTTTAAGGCGTATTGCTTGTTGTCTGTGCCGGGAACATTCATTCCCATCTTGAACTTGTTGGCACCAGCAATCTGTGCTGACAGCATCGCCGCTTCACCCTGGACGACCACGCGGCCCTTGCCGAATTTGAAAGCTAAGGCCTGCGCACGACCGGCGGCGGGAGTAAATGTGGTTCCACTTCGATCGGGCGTGTCTTTGGCGGTGTCGGCTAACTTCAGAATCGGGTAACTGCCTTTTGGTCCAACGAGCGATTGGCCAGTGAAACTCATTACCTTGTTGATCTTCTCTGCGCCACCGCGACCCGATGTGATCGGATGCTCGAGCAGCAAATGGTTCTCGCGCGAATAAATGATGACCGACGGATTGCCTTCCGCAGAGTTAGCTTCGTCCAATGTAAAGCCTTTACTCATTTCGACGCCGAAACGCTTCCCGAGACTCTCGGCTGCACCGCCAAACGGCGCGTGGTCGGCAATCAATAATAAAGAGCCCCCGCTACGAACCCAATCGTGCACGGCTTCGGTCTCCGCTTCAGTAAAGGCAGGATTGTCGGCGCCGGTGTCGTCCATCTCTTCAGCGCCGAGAGCGTTTGCAATTACCAAAACTTTAAAGTCTTCGAGCGACTTCTTTGTGAACGGAACGCGATTGCGTATGACGCGATAACCATCGTTCAGCAGCAAATTGGCGAACGGTTGATATCTTCCATCCATCGTGTGGAAGTTGTGATGCGCTTCGTCAAACATCACGCGCGGGCCGCTCTTGGAGTAGGCAGGATTCTCAACAGAAGTGTTGAATTCGGGATCTGCCATCTGCTGAGCGCTGGCTACAGAGACCGCGATGATAAGAATCAGGACAAGAAATGAAAGTCTACGTTTCACAAATTCTCCATGGAAATAATTTGGGCCGCAGGTTTACGCAAGTAAACGCGGATCAGAAAGAAAACGAATTAAGCCGCCGCGTTGTGCTTCTACTCAAGATCTTTCATTTTGTCTGATCTGCATAGACCTGTGAAAATCTGCGGCTCGAATTGATCTGTTCTGCGAAAATCTGCGGCGAATTTTCTACGTGCGGCGCGGCAGTTTTAACAGGCGTTCAGACGCGCGATTCAAGGTTTCATCCTTCTTACAGAAACAGAACCTGACTTGTTGGGCACCAAGTTCAGGCGCGCTGTAGAAGCTCGATCCAGGAACACAAGCAACACCGATATCACGGATCAAATGCCGTGTGAACTCTACATCATTACTAAACCCAAAATCCGAAATGTCAGTCATGATGTAATAAGCGCCATCGGGTACGAATGTCTTGAATCCTGCTTGCTCAAGCACTGGCAAAAGCAGATCACGCCGTGCTTCATACTCCTTCTGCAATCGAGCATAGTAGTCAGCCGGCAACGATAACGCATAGGCGCCTGCCGCTTGTAAAGGAGCGGCAGCTCCTACGGTCAGGAAGTCGTGAACCTTGCGAATCCCGCTGGTGATTTCAGGCGGCGCGATGCAGTAGCCGACGCGCCATCCGGTCACTGAATACGTCTTCGACATCGAGTTGACGATCACAGTCCGTTCACGCATGCCATCGATCTGGGCCATCGAGATATGACCGATCTCTGCGCCTGCACGTGGATATAGAATGTGTTCGTAGATCTCGTCAGTAAAGCAGAGCGCGTCAAATTCCTTACAGAGCCCGGCGATAAACTGCATTTCCGAGCGAGTAAAAACTTTTCCAGTGGGATTATTTGGATTGCAAACGATGATCGCCTTCGTCTTTTCATTGAAGGCTGCTCTTAGTTCCTCTGGATCAAACGTCCAGTTGGGCGCACGCAAGGGAACATAACGCGGTCGAGCATCGGAGAGAATCGCGTCGGGCGCGTAGTTCTCATAGAACGGCTCGAAGACGATGACCTCCTCACCCGGATCGACCGTGGCCATCATCGCGGCGATCATTCCCTCGGTTGAACCACAGGTGACCGTGATCTCGGTTTCAGGATCGATATCGAGGCCGAGATACCACGCGGTCTTTTTAGCGATTGCGTCGCGGAAGTCTTTCGAACCCCAAGTGATCGCATACTGGTTCACATCGGCGTCAATTGCTTCCATCGCTCGACGCTTGATGTCAGCGGGTGCAGCAAAATCAGGGAATCCCTGCGACAAGTTAACCGCACCGTGCTTCAAGGCCTCGCGCGTCATCTCGCGAATTACCGATTCGGTGAACGAGCTTGCCTTTCTCGAAACGCGGCGTTTAGTTGAAACGGAGGGACTGGTCATCGGTGGGATGCTCTCATAGCAAGCGAATCGATGTCTACGGATGAAGCAGGAAGAGTATCCACAGATTACGCAGATTACACAGATTAGTTTTAGATAGCGACGTTGAGTGTTAATGCTACTGTCTTGTCGTTCAGTAGCTCAATGGGTCAACGTCGCTGTCTAAAACTAATCTGTGTAATCTGCGTAATCTGTGGATACTCTTCTTGCTTACGGAATAATCTGCTCCCCGGCAGCTTCGCGTTTCAATTGCGTGAGGATCGACCGGATCGCCGACGCGTAGCTGCCGTTGGGTGCGAGTTCTAAATATTTTTCGTACGCAACAACTGCCTCTTTTGGCTTCTGCACTTTCTCGTACGCGGCGCCGAGCATTTGATAAATCACCGGCTCGCTATCGGCAAGTTGGTCGATGGCTTTGCGAAGTTCGACGATCGCTTCGTTGAAGTCACTGTTGTCTTCGTACACTCGCGCCAATCCAACATGCGCTTCCGGTTGGAATCCCGCCGCTTCTCTTATCGATCGACGATAAGCTTTGATCGCATCCGGATTGAGCGCCTGCTCGCGATAGATGCGACCATCCACCGCTGATGCTTCCGCATAAATTGGTTTGAGTTTGCGAGCAGCGTCGATCTCATCGTGCGCCTTATCAAACTGGTTCATATCCAGGTAGAGCCGTGCCAGACCGACGTGAGCGGCCGGCAAAGCAGGTTTGACTTTTAGTGCTTGCTCATAAAGTTCGACAGCCTTTTGTCTGTCCGTCTCTGCGCGAGCTGTTTCTCGCGCGGTCTCCGCCTGCTGAAACAATAGCTCTCCCTGGTCAGTCGTGGGCACGAGCTTAACTGCCAACGTGCGTCGACCGGGTAACAGAGCGGCGGTTGTTTCTTTGAATCCTGTCGCGCGAACGCGGACCGTGTGTCGTCGGTTTGAAACGTTCTTGAGTGAGAGCTGGCCGGACGCGTCAGTGGTTCCGCGACGAATCTCGTCTATCCAAACAGCAGCGTTTGGTTGTGTGGTGATCACTAGAGCAGGCGCTGAACTCTGCGCAGCTCGCTGCTGTGACCGAACATCTGAAAGGAAGGGTGCAAGCGTCAGAGCCGCACAGAAAACAGCTAGTGCAGGTAAACTTCCAAATCTCATACTTGCCCTCCAATGTCCGATAAACTTCTTTGGAGTGCGGGGGCTTGTCACCGCTTTTCTTCCGAGGAGAGCGGGATCGGACGAACAGAGCGGTGACAAGTCCCCGCACTCCAAAGAAGTTTATCGGACATTCATTCTTCAGCCGATCCGCCGCTGACTCTTCGCTTGCGCACATTTGGATTCGGCTGTGTCGGGCTCGCACCTGGTGAACTCGCCGGTGAGACAGCGCGTGCTCCTACTTCCGGACGGAAGTATCCCTTGTCGTCGTAAAGACGCAGGTACTGCAAACGATTTCGAACCACGCCTTGGACGTACCCGCGCGTTTCCTTGATTGGGACAGCTTCTGCCCACTCATCCATCTCGAAAGGCAGCGACGCTTTCCACGCTACCGCTCGGCCTGGTCCAGCGTTGTAAGCCGCTGCGACATATTCGATCCTTCCAAACTTGTCGATTTGATCGCGCAGGTATGCCGTTCCCAGTTGAATGTTGAGCCGCGGTTCGTAAAGTGATTCGGCGGTAATCTCGCGGTTCACTCCATACTTCCTGGCTGTAAAGCGCGCGGTCGGCACGATCACCTGCATCAATCCATATGCATTCGCTGACGAACGTGCGCGTGAACTAAAGATTGTCTCCTGCCGAATCAGTCCGGCGACCTGGTAGGGATCGAGGTTTCGCGCTTTCGATTCCTGAACGATGATGTCCCAATATGCAAGGGGATAAAACACATCCCACTCTTCGCGAGTCATCTCTTCGGGTTTCATTTGAGAATAGTCAGGATAACTGCGCTTGAGTGTATTTAACGCGCGCACATTGTCTTCCTGGTAGCGATAAACACGCGCGATCGCAAGATTGACCTTTGGACTGTCGTCGTGGTTCTCCCCGGCCTTCGCAAGTTCTTTGAAAGCCCACTCGTTGAGGCCTACATTTGAAAGTTGATCGGCTTTGACGATGCGCGCGTCAACGTCCGCACCAGCAGTTTCTTCAGCAACAGTTACCGTCTGCAAATTCGCTACTGCTCGACCGATCAAAGAATCCGCTGCGAACGACTTTGGCTGAACCCTATTCTTAATTGCATCCAAACGCTGCTTCGCCAGGTATCCATACCAGTTGGCGTCGTAACGAGCGAGCACTGCTTCGTAAAGAGCTCGGGCCTCGGCAAGTTTTCCTGCGCGCTCGGAGTCACGTGCTGCCCAATAACCAGCACGACCGCGATTGTCTGTGTTCTTATCGGCGTACCGCGCGAGATGCTCGCTGAGCATGCGCGACGACTCAGTGAAGTTCTTTGACTCGTGCGCATCCCATGCAAGATCGAATTGAGCTTGGGCAACTTCGAGCGAATCGGGATACGAGCTAACTGCCGTGCGGAAAAGGTAGTTCGCGTCTGTCGAATTCTTTTGGTCTTC
>DATJKB010000437.1:0-4275 GCA_035491875.1 Pyrinomonadaceae bacterium
GCGCGCGCTTCGAACGATCGCGGTCGCCCCCACAACCAAATACCGTGATGATCTTACCCACAACAACTTCCTGCGCAGTTCGCAACACGTTCAGGAGCGCATCGTCTGAATGCGCATAATCAACCACGACGGCGAACCCTCGATCATGTTCCACCCGTTCGAAACGCCCGGGTGCACCGCTACACTTCTCCAGCGCACGGCTGATCACATCCAGGTCGTATCCGAGTGCGAGCCCTGAAGCTACTGCGGCGAGAGTGTTGTAAATATGCGGCTGGCCCACGAGCGGCGAATGAAACGACATCTCGCCCGCGGGTGTCTTTAACTGAAACCGCATTCCTTCCAGGGAAAACTCCGGATTCTTCGCAGTGATCTGTGCATCGGCCTTCACAGCATAACGAATGACTTCAAGACCATCTTTGTCCAAAGACTCCGCCAATTCCTGCCCATATGGGTCGTCGATATTGATGACCGACTTTTTCGGCCGCGATCCTAAACGACCGTCGAAGAGCCGTTGTTTCGCAAACCAGTAGTTTTCCATCGTCTTGTGATAGTCGAGATGGTCGCGCGTGAGATTGCTAAACACCGCAACCGCATACTCCAGTTCGTCGCACCGGTGAAAATCCATCGCCTGCGACGAACACTCCATGACGGCTGTTCGACAACCGATCTGCACCGCCTGTCTTAAGAGTCGCTGCATGTCAGTCGCTTCGGGTGTGGTTCGATCAGCTTTGAAGCGCTCTTTACCGAGTCGATACTCAACCGTACCGGTCATCGCCACGAGTTCTCCGGCAGCTTCAGGGATCGAGGCAATCAAATAGGCTGTCGTCGTTTTTCCGTTGGTGCCGGTAATGCCGACCAGGTTCAATTCACGTGACGGATGGTGATGAACTTCAGAGGCTGCTGCTGCCATTGCCCAACGAATGTCCTTCACCTGAAGCCATACGCCGCCGAAGTCAGCAGGTGCCGGTTGTTGCGAAATGACGCCGGCCGCGCCCGATTGCATTACCTGCGGAACGAATTTGTGAGCATCGAACAACGCACCAGAAACGGCGGCGAATAGCGCATTTGGCCCGACACGACGCGAGTCGTGCGAGACGTCTATGATCGGAGTCGATTCAGGTCCGGTTAGAACTGCGGTAGTTTTTTCGGCGAGTTGTTCGGCGGTAACAGCGGTTTGAGTATCGTTCACGTTGCTTTGATTCTACACACGGAGAAAAAAACCTCCAAACAAAAGCACATCCACAGATTACGCACGTTACACAGATTAGGGATTAGAACGCGACGTTGAGCGATTGAGCTTCCCGATGTTAGTGGGTTGCTCAACTATTCAACGTCGCTATCTAATTTCTAATCTGTGTAATCTGCGTAATCTGTGGATGCTCTTCTGCTTACGGTTTCACAACAATCGCAGGAATATTCTGATCCTTCACCAACTGATTAAAAGCCGGCACGTCAGTCTTCATGATTTGTGCGAGGCGCTGGAGCTGCGCGTCGATCGCTCCCGACACTTCGTCGTACACAGCATTAGACTGAGCAGTAGGCGCTGCCTCAGCGCTTCCCACCACTCCGCCTAACGCAGCCAGTTTGTTATTCAATCGAATCGGGTAGTTCAAAGGATCCTGGTTACTCTGATTCTTCGTCTGATAAAGCGCCTCTTCCACCGTAGTCAGGTTCTTATTCAGCGCGGCGCCAGCATCGTTGATTGCCTTTGCGCCTGGCTGACCAGCCACACGCTTCATCAAATCCTCGACCTGCTTTCGCACGTCTCGTATTTGAATGATCGCGTTGTGCGTCTCCGTCAGCTTATCGCGGATTCTCAAACCGAGTTCTGTTTGCTTCGCGTAGTCAGCAGGTGTAATCGACAAGCGTGGGTCTGCTTTTACTTCGAACGGTTGCGTGAACGTCTTCCCATCAACGGTTAGTTTCACTTGATAGGTACCAGGAGCGATCTTTGGTCCACGCGTTTCTCCAGACCAAAGAATCATGCCGGGAAAACGAACAGCGTCGGCATATCGCATGTCCCAGATGAATCGATTCAAACCGACATCCATGGTCACCGGTGGCGCTGCCCCACCCCCGCCAAATCCGCCTTCACCACCGGCTGGTGCAGCTGGTTGAGTAGTTGTCGTCGTGGCTCCCGGACGTTCTACCCGGCCGGTAAACTTGCGAATCGACTTACCAGCGCCATCGAAAAACTCAAGTTGAATGTCGCTCGTTGGTTTGTTCTTCAAGTAGTAATAAACAACAACGCCGGCAGCCGGATTTCTGCCAACGGTCGCAGTTGGACCACCAAACCCACCACCACCCGGCATTCGATAAGCTTCCTTCGGTTTGAATAGATTGGTTTCAGCGGCCTTACTGAATCCGCCGGCATCCACGATCTGATGCAGCATGGGAAGGTCATCAAAGATCCAGAATGATCTTCCCTGCGTGGCTGCAACCAATTCTCTTTCCCGCTTGTGAACGGCGAGATCGGTTATCGGAACGATCGGCAGATTGAATTGAAACGACTGCCAGTTTGCTCCGTTATCAAAAGAGACATACATACCTGTTTCCGTACCAGCATAAAGAAGACCGCGCTTATTCGGATCTTCTCGAATGACTCTGGTAAAGGCGGTGTCAGGAATGCCGTTAGTGATCTTGGTCCATGTGCGACCGTAATCGGTGGTTTTGTAGAGATACGGACGATTGTCGTCCCACTTGTACATTGTCGCTGCAACGTATGCTGTTCCAGCATCGTGAGGCGAAGCGTCGATGGAATTGATCTGAATCCACTCGGGCATCATGCTCGTCGGCGGAGTTACCGTTGACCAATTCTTTCCACCATCTCGCGTTATCGACACGACGCCATCGTCGGCGCCAACCCAAATCACACCCGCCTGCACCGGCGACTCCATCACCGTGAAGATCGTGTCGTAATACTCGACGCTCGTGTTGTCTTTTGTTATTGGTCCACCCGAAGGTCCCTGTTTCGATTTGTCGTTGCGAGTCAGATCCGGACTAATGATCTCCCAGCTCTGTCCTTCGTTCGTCGACTTGAAAAGAACGTTTCCGCCGAGATAGAGAGTGTTTGGATCGTGAGGTGAAAAGACGATCGGGAAATTCCATTGGAAACGATACTTCGAAGCGTCAGCACCTCCACCCATCGGGTTGTTGGGATACGGATTTATATCGCGGAGTTGACCGGTTTTGTGATCGTAACGTGTCGTCAACCCGCCGTAGGAACCAGCAAAGATGATGTCTGAGTCCTTCGGCGACGGGGCGATCCAACCCGACTCGCCGCCCCCGACGTCGTACCAATCGCGCTCAGTAATTCCACCTTCGGTATTTCGACTCGCAATCTTTACAGTCGAATTATCCTGTTGGGCGCCGTAGACGTGATATGGAAAGTCGTTGTCCAGGGCAACGCGATAGAACTGTGCCGTCGGTTGATCCTGTTCGGTCCAACTCCGGCCACCATTGAAAGAAACATTCGCTCCGCCGTCGTTACTTTCAATCATGCGATTCGGATCGTCGGGCGCGACCCATAGATCGTGATTGTCCCCGTGCGGAACTTGAATCCCGGTGTAGGTTCGGCCGCCGTCATTCGATCGATAGAATCCAGTATTCAAGACATACATGGTGTCGGCATTCTTTGGATCTGCGTAGATGCGCGTGTAGTACCAGGCGCTCTGCCGCAGCCGGCGTTCTTCGTTCACCTTGGTCCATGTTCGACCAGCATTGTCGGAACGAAACACGCCACCATCTTCCGCCTCGATGATGGCCCACACGCGTTCCGGATTTGCCGGCGAAACGGCGATTCCAACCTTGCCCACTGTCCCTTTCGGCATTCCCGGGTTGCGAGTCAATTCCGTCCATGTGTCGCCACCATCAGTTGATTTGAAAACGCCCCCGCCAGGTCCGCCGCTCTCAAGCGTCCAGGGCTTTCGATAAACTTCCCAGAAGCCTGCGTACATCGTGTCAGGACTTGTTGGATCCAGAATTAAATCGATCGCGCCTGCCTTGTTGCCGCGACTCAAGACCTTTTCCCACGTTTTGCCACCATCCTTCGAACGAAACACGCCTCGCTGATCGTTCGGACCCCAAACGTGACCAAGCGCAGCCACGTAAACAAGGTCAGGGTTCTTCGGATGTACTCGAATGCGTGAGATCTGACGCGTGTCTTCCAAGCCGATGCGCTTCCAGGTCTTGCCTCCGTCAGTCGATTTATACATACCATCGCCATGCGACACGTTGCCGCGAATCGGCGACTCACCCATACCAACATAGATCGTG
>DATJKB010000438.1:0-4060 GCA_035491875.1 Pyrinomonadaceae bacterium
TCACTTTCAGATCGTTGCTGACGATGCCAAGGATTATCTGAGTGACGAGCTGTTCATGAAGAGGAACGTCGCTATTCTTGGAGAGCCAGAGCTTCATCGGACGGGATAATACAGTGCATTGAGCCAAGAGGTAAGAGGTAAGAGGTAAGAGCCAAGAGGTAAGAATTCCCACCCTTGGCCCTTAGCCCTTGACGCTTGGCTCTTTCCCTGTTTCCGTTTGCTGTCCGGTCCATTTCCTTCTATAAAAGTCCCATGGACACAGCCTCGGCCATAGCCGTCTTGACGGCGATGATTACGCCGGCAGTCTTAATTTCCGCCTGCGGCAGCATGATTCTTTCTACTTCTTCGCGTCTGGGCCGCGTCGTCGACCGAGTGCGCTCATTGTCCGATCGACTGGATGAGATGACTGAAAACGCTGCCGATAGCGCCGATTTTACGGAGCGACAAGGCGTCATCTTTCAACAACTAGATAAGCTGACAAGCCGCGCGCGCATCCTGCAAAGATGTATGGTGACGTTTTACCTAAGCCTCGGAATGTTTGTAGCGACGAGCGTCGCCATCGGAATCGTTCCCTTCACTGGTAACCCTCGCTACAACTTTGTTCCTGTCGCATTGGGCATAGCTGGCGCAATGTTTTTGTTTTATGGCAGCATCCTGCTGATTCTCGAGGCGCGGTTGGCGCTGAGTACAATCCATGCTGAAATGGATTTCATCTGGCGGCGCTCAAAGAAAGTGGCGCCGGCGGAAGTAGTCAAACAGCACAAGCCACATTTTGTTCATTTCCGGAGACATGACTGAAGCTGCCGCCATCCCTGGATATCTTTCGTTGCTTCGCGATGGCGTGCTGCATCAGCGCGTCGAACAACTCGAGCGACTGCTGGAACGTTGCACGGTTTGTCCACGCGATTGCCTGAACAACCGGCTCAAGGATGAGATAGCCGCGTGCTATTCGGGTCGCTTACCGATCGTTTCATCCTATACGGCGCACTTTGGTGAGGAGCCCCCGCTCGTCGGCACTAGCGGAGCAGGCAACATATTCTTTGGCAACTGCAACCTCCGCTGTGTTTATTGCCAGAACTATCAGATCTCACAAACTCACAAAGAACAGATTAAGAACCAGGTAACGCACGAGCAACTGGCGGGGATGATGCTGGAATTGCAATCCCGTGGCTGTCACAACATAAATTTTGTCTCGCCGACTCATTTCGCCCCGCAGATGGCCCGATCAATTCTGATTGCTGCTGAAAAAGGGCTGCAGGTCCCAATTGTCTACAACACCAACGCGTACGACTCTGTTGAGGTGCTGAAGCTTTTAGAGAACGTCGTTGATATTTATCTGCCCGACCTGAAGTACGCTTCAGACGACGCTGGCTATCAATACTCGAAAGTCAGCGGATACAAAGAACATTCGAGGCGAGCGCTGGCGGAGATGTATCGTCAGACCGGAGACGAGTTGGTATTTGACGAGAAAGGTCTCTTGCGTCGAGGTTTAGTCATCCGCCTGCTGGTGTTACCGAACGATGTTGCGGAAGTACGCGAATCGTTGGAGTGGATCAAGGATGAATTGAGTCCGCGTGTGGCGATCTCGTTGATGGCCCAGTATTACCCAACGCACCAAGCCGAAACCAATAAGCGTTATGTGTTGTTGTCGCGTCGCATTCGCGAATCAGAATGGATGAAAGCGACAAATGCTCTTGCAGAGTTGGGAATGGAAGACGGCTGGGTGCAGGAGTACGACGGAGCGGCGTTTTATTACCGCCCTGACTTTGAGGATAGCGATCGGCCGTTCAGGGATATCCGAGATTTCGAGTCGTAAGCAGGTCCACAGATTACACAGATTACACAGATTTAGAGCTAGTCAGCTGAGTGGAGTCATCAGGCTTCTCTGCTCGGTGAGGGACTGGTAAACAAGGTCACTCAACTCAGCTGACTAGCTCTAAATCCGTGTAATCTGTGTAATCTGTGGACCTGCTTTTGACGTTCACGCTTCGTATCTCACCGCGGGACTTCCAGCTGGATAGAAGACCCCTAACAGTCGCAACTCACCGTCGCCTGTATTTTCCACACAATGCACTTGCCGCTGAGGCAGATAAATGCAGTAGCCTGGACCAATCGGTGTCTTTGTCTCACCGGCCCACATCTGACCTTCGCCTCGAAGGATGAACAACACTTCTTCGTAATTGTGAAAGTGATCAGGCGCGCGTCCTGGCGGAATTGAACCCACAAATTGCGTAACCTGTGTGCTTCCCAACTCATCGTCAACCAACACTCGATACCAGCGATCTGCGGTTGGAATTGCCTCGCGGTCCGTCAGCTTGATCGACGGAAACTTCTGCATGCTCACCGAACGATCTGACTGCTCAGTGACCGGTTCCACAATTGATGACTCCGCCGACTGCGGACATTGCGAACTGATCATCACGACGGGCCGTTCTTCTTTGTTTAGAACCGACAAGATTTGACGCGGACGAACGTAAATACCAGTTTGGGGAGTAACGTCGCTTGCGCAGCCGTCGATGAATACAGTGCAGGTTAGATTGTCCGTCGCATCGAGAGCGTAGATAACTGTGTCAGCCTCTGCGCGTAGACCGGGTGACAGTCCTTTACTGAACTCGAGAACACGAAGCGAGATCTCTCTGGTGCCGTTTTGTGAGCCAATCACATTTCGTTGGGACAAAGTGCCCGTAACCACCGGCTCAGTTTCCAACATGTGACTAACAAAACAGCCGCCTTCGAGATAGACACTCATTGTTGTCGAACTATACGACAATCTAGAGGCTATCGACATCCTTCTCGCGGAGATGATGCGTGGTGTGTTCAGTGACTGACGAATTCGGTAACGGCGGATGTGGAGGCGAGATGTTATGCGTAATCTGTCGCTGGGGCACGTCAACCGGTTCAGGCAGGTTATTTAGATCGGGTTGCGGAAACTGTTTGCGGGGCAGCGTAAACCACAGGCCATTGATCATCAGGCCGATGCCGATTACCAACAGAGTCAGCGTTGGCAGGAGAAATACAAGGAAATCCGCATCGTTGAGCAGCACAAGGAAGAGTGCGCCGAGAGAGGAACCGAACCCAATGGCCGCAGTCAGTAAGCCCGCACGAATACGCCGCAGCCGGCGTTCTTCCGGCGACTCGAGAAACTTCTCGATTTGAGGGAGCACGTCTTCTGCGATGTGTTCGAGATCCTTTCCGGTTTCCACCTGCCGGATTCGTTCGGCGATTGCCAGGCTAATCTGCTGGCGCGCTGACACTGCTGACGCGGTGATGCTATCGGGCCGCTCGAGCGTCTGGCGAACAGCGCGCAAGTCGACGCCGCAAACGCGACAGTATTGGCTAGGTTGTCGTTCGTCAGATCCGCAGGATGGACAATACATTTCGAAGGTTGATACGGCTCGTGCTTTACCGATGTTCCCGATAGGAACAGGAGCAAAGAAAGAAATCATTTGCCATATGCCATTTGAGAATTGTCATTTTGGAATGCGAAGACACCACCCGCTTTAGCGGCGTGGTGTCTAGTGCGCACTTAGAGATAACCTGACATGCAGCGTTGTTGTGTGTAACGTCAGTGAATTCAGAAATGACAATTCTCAAATCTCAAATGGCATATGGCAAATGATTTCTTTCTCTAAGGCAATACTCCTTCCGGCACCATCCACGCGTGAAAGATCAAAGCGAGTCGTCCCGCTCTGACTGCCGGATCAGTCTCGGCGAGGCTGCGCGCTTCTTCGAGTGAGCCCACGCGAAATACAAAGATGCCGCGTAGTTTGCCGTTATCCCCAAATGGCCCGGCAACGACGAGCTTCTTCATTTCTGCGAGCCGGTTTATGTTCTCAAGGTGCGCCTTTTGAATTGCTTCAGTCTGCGGAGTCTTTTCCGGCGTCCATTTCTCGCCGCGAACGAGAAACGCGAGATAAGCCGTTGTTAACTTCAACGGCATCGGGGGCTTCTTCATGACGTCTTCTGACCACCATGGATGCATCTCAGCGATGAAATGGCCCGCCTCCACTGCCGGGTCTGCCATGGCCCAACTCTTTGCTTCGTCTGCCGATTTTGCTCT
>DATJKB010000439.1:0-13343 GCA_035491875.1 Pyrinomonadaceae bacterium
CAGTTGATCCAGCAAGTCGTCGACGGAGAAGCCCATCGCCTGAGCTTCCTCGACGAAACGGTCAGCCAGTTCATGCAACAGTTCCTTTGGATCCTGGCGGCTCTTTGCTTCGAAATGGCGGGCGCCGACAAACGTTCCCACGCCCCTGCGCGTCTCGAGTATTCCTTCGCGTTCGAGTTCAGCGTAGACCTTCGCGACCGTGTTTGCGTTAACGCGAAGCTCAACAGCCAATTGCCGAACTGTCGGAAGTTGCTCTCCGATTCGCAGCCGCCCTGTGGTTATCGCGAACTGAATCGCTCGCGTTAACTGCGCATAGAGCGGCATCGGATGGGCAGGGTTTAGTGGAAAGATTTGACTCATTTCTCTGACTTGTACTACGAAGCTAGTACAATTTTGGTTTCAGGAAAAATAAGTCGCAGATTTACGCAGGTAGGCAAAGATTAAGTGGAACCGACCCGATGTGAGCGTTTCGGAACTGCCGAATTAGAGTACGAATCACTACGAAGGATCTGATCTGCGTGTTCGGTGAACATCTGCGGCCGAAAATGGTTCTCGAGGTGTGTTTTGTGTGAAATAAAAGCGTGTGATATCTTGTTTCGCTTTTAAACCTGCCCAATTTTGTCGCCTTAATCGGTCGAAGAGGAGTTCAAACAGAGTATGTCTACGCCTGGCGGAAACGTTAGTACCGACGGTAAACATGTCGGCAAAGTAGTCCAGATCATCGGACCCGTTCTCGACATCGAATTTGATGGAAAGTACCTGCCTCCAATCTATCAAGCACTGCGAGTAGTCTCTGAGGGCTTCGATGTGCCCACACCCATCGACGTCATCGCTGAAGTGCAGCAGCACCTCGGCGAAGGTCGTGTGCGCACCGTTTCAATGTTGCCAACAGACGGAATGGTTCGCGGCATGAAAGCGATTGATACCGGTGGGCCAATCACGATGCCTGTCGGCGAAGGAACGCTCGGCCGAGTGCTCAATGTTATTGGCGATCCTGTCGACACACTTGGCAAGGTGCCCCACGAGAAACGCTATCCGATTCATCGAAACGCGCCGACGTTTGAAGAGCAGTCAACTGAACTGCAGATGTTTGAAACGGGCATCAAGGTTATCGACTTGGTCCAACCGTTCTTGCGCGGTGGCAAGATCGGTCTGTTCGGCGGCGCAGGCGTGGGTAAGACCGTTATCGTGATGGAGTTGATCAATAACATTGCGAAGGCGCGTGCCGGCTTTTCGGTGTTTGCCGGCGTCGGCGAGCGCACCCGCGAAGGAAACGACCTTCTTCGTGAGATGGTCGAGTCGGAAGTCATTCAGTTTGGCGACACCTTCAATAAACATCTCAAAGAGACAGGCGAGTTCGATCTGAAGAAGGTCGACATGAAGACCATCGGCAAGTCAAAGGTGGCGTTGATATATGGTCAGATGACTGAACCGCCCGGCGCGCGTTTGCGAGTAGCACTCTCTGGTTTGACGGTCGCTGAGTATTTTCGTGATCAGGGTCTCGATGTGTTGTTATTCATCGACAACATCTTCCGCTTCACTCAGGCTGGTTCTGAAGTTTCGGCTCTGCTTGGACGTATGCCCTCCGCCGTGGGTTATCAACCAAACCTCGCTACCGAAATGGGCGAAATGCAGGAGCGGATCACATCAACGAAGACAGGATCTATTACTTCGATCCAGGCAGTGTACGTGCCGGCCGACGACTATACCGATCCGGCTCCGGCAACGACATTCGCTCACCTCGATGCGGTGACCGCGTTGTCACGACAGATTGTCGAATTGGGTATCTATCCGGCGGTCGATCCGCTCGGATCTTCGTCGCGCATTCTCGATCCGCGTATTATCGGTGAGGAGCACTACAACACGGCGCAAGACGTCAAGCGCGTGTTGCAGCGTTACAAGGATCTGCAGGACATCATCGCGATCCTCGGACTAGATGAGCTGTCGGATGAAGACAAATTGATCGTCTCAAGGGCGCGCAAGATCCAGAGGTTCTTTTCGCAACCTTTTCACGTTGCCGAGCAGTTCACAGGTCTCGAAGGCAAGTACGTGAAGCTGGAAGACACTGTGAAAGGGTTTCGCGAGATCGTAGACGGTAAGCACGACGATATTCCAGAGCAGGCGTTCTTCATGGCTGGCCCGATCGAGGAAGTATTGGAGAAGGCTAAGGCGATGGCGTAGTAGCGGGGAAAGACGGGGAGACACGGAGACGGGGAGAAGTGGATAAAGACAGCATCGAGTTTGATTGCCCCGTCTCCCCGTCCGCCCCTCTTAAACAAACATGGCTGAAAAGATTCAACTCGAAGTTGTTACACCCGAGCGACGCGTGCTGAACGAGGCGGTCGACATGGTGACAGTTCCTGGACTGGGCGGTGAGCTCGGTATTCTTCCGGGTCACACGCCTTTAATCTCACAGCTGCAAACAGGAGTGCTGTCCTACACGCAGGCCGGAAAGAGTTTTCAACTGCACGTCTCAGGCGGCTTTGTTGAAGTTCGAGACGATCTCGTATCGGTGCTTGCGTCAGTTGCTGAACGACCGGAAGAGATCGACGCCGCACGAGCAAAACTCTCGCGCGATAAATGGGAGAAGCAGTTGAATGCCTGGAGTGGTAGTGAAGAAGACTTCGAGACGGCTAAAACGAAATTGGATCGATCACTCGTGCGACTTCAGCTCGCCTCCCGCTGAAAGCCAAATAAATAAGCCGCAGATTTCACAGATAAAGGCAGATTCAGTACCGTCCGCGGTAGCGGGTGGTCACCACTCAACGATCCGATATCAGTAGCTACATTGCTCACGGCGCTGGCCATCCGCTACCGCGGACGGTACTGAATACGCGTTTATCTGTGTAGATCTGCGGCCAAATTCTCTTACGTACTTCCCAATCTGATGGCCGCTCGCATTTCCTTCACGGCCTCTTCCAGTCCCACAAAGATTGCGCGGGCGATAATGTTATGACCGATATTGAATTCGGTGATCTCCGGAATCGCCGCAACCGCCGGAACATTCCTGTACGTGAGTCCGTGCCCGGCCGCAACGTGCAATCCATATTGAGTAGCCAGCACAGCGCCTTCTCTTAGTCTTCTTAACTCCTGCGCCGCGCGGGCTGCACCTTCACCGTGGATACCGGTCGCGCCAATGGTCGCGTCCGCATAAGCGGCAGTACATAACTCAACCTGCTGTGCGCCTACCTCATGAGCAGCTTCGATCTGCGTCGGATCCGGATCAATAAAAAGACTCGCGAGGATCCCACACTGCCGGAGTCGCGCTACCGTCGCGCGAACGATAGCGATATTCGCTCGCACATCAAGCCCGCCTTCAGTTGTTATCTCTTCCGGTTTCTCTGCCACCAAACTCACCGCGTCGGGCTTTGCTTTTATCGCGATCGTCAACATCTCTTCAGTCGCCGCCATCTCGAGATTGAGGTAGGTGGTTACACACTCTCTTAGGAGACGTACGTCGCCATCTTGAATGTGCCGTCTGTCTCCGCGTAGATGGATCGTGATGCCGTCGGCACCTGCTTTTTCACACGCGACAGCGGCGGCGATAACGCTCGGTTCGGGTGCACGACGCGCCTGCCGCACGGTTGCGACGTGATCGATATTGACGTTTAGTCGGGCAGTCATGGTTGGTGAAACGATATATCGATCTTAGTTGCTTTTCAATGTAGTGAATCGGGAATCGGGAATCGTAAATCGAAAGTTTGCTAACCACGCAACTCTCTGCACAACGTCAGCGACTGCCACTCAACTCTCTGCGTAACCTCAGCGTTCTCAGCGTCTCTTGCGGTTTTCTTTCAAGATCAATAACCGCGAGGATACCAGGAAACAGGTCTTCTTTCAGATTTGTCTGGAAGCTGAATCGTTCAGTAAAAACCGCAAGAGACGAAGAGGACGCTGAGATTACGCAGAGAGTTGAGTGCCAGTTACGAACTTTCTATTCACTACTCACCATTCTTTCGTGCACCGCTTTGATTGCGTTGTCATAGACTCCACGTCGCGCCTGCTGCCGGATTAAAGCGACTTCATTCAGCGCTTTGAAACTATCACTTACAACATTAAGTTTGCTGTCGTCGTTATGGTTCCAGAGCACCGGTACCTCTTTCAATCGCAGTCCAGCGCGATACGCCAGGTAAAGCAATTCCACATCGAAACCAAATCGATCGACCGTAGCCGCCTCAACAATTGGCCGGCACACCTTCATGCGAAATGCTTTGAAGCCACACTGTGTGTCCCAGAAGGGAAGACCGGTTGCCAGGCGAACGACGAGATTAAAAATCCGACCGCCCTGTTCGCGACGCCAAGGTTGATGGACGCCAATCAACGAGCGGTCGAGCGCCCTTGAGCCAAACGTTACATCAAAATCCCCGCGCATAATGGGCTCGACTAACTTCGGCACTTCGGTGATTGGCGTTGAGAGATCAGCATCAGAAAACAACGCCACGTCACCACGCGCAGCCTGCAGACCAAGTCTCACCGCCCGCCCCTTTCCGAGATTCGACTTGTAGCTAATGATCGAGGTTCGCAGCGATGCGTTGTCTTCCAGGATCTCACGGGCCAGCGCCGCAGTGTTATCCCTGGAGCCGTCGTCGACGACGATGAGTTCCGACTCCGGCCAGTGCTCTCGCAGGTATTTAACCGTCGTGTGCAGGGAGGTACCAAGCCGGACTGCTTCATTGTAAGCGGGAATGACGAGAGACAATGACGACATAGGTTGGCGAAATATAGCACACGCCTGAAAAGAACCAACGACGGCGTCTTTCAAGGCTGCGCGGCCATTGTGTTATATTTTCGGCATGGAAGTCGTGAGGCAATTGGAACCGTCGGGCTCAGATTATCAGGCGGGCATTAGCCGGAAATTCACGATAACAGCACTAGGTATCGTCCTGATTGCTGCCATTTTCGGAGGTACCATTGGCAGCACGCGACGTTTCAGCCGGTTGACCTCGGCAGGAACCGCCAATGCTTATCACCAGGCAGACGAGATTGAGAAGGACTATAACGAAGCAATAACCACCATTACGTCCAACTACAGCGGCGATATCGATTTCGAGAGAGCAACCCAGGCTGCAATTCAGGGAATGCTGTCGACGCTGGATCCACACTCGTCCTACTTCTCTTACAGCGAATTCAGAAAGCTCAAGGAAGACCAAGACTCCCGGTTCTTCGGTATCGGAGTCACGATCGTGCAGCATCGCGACGGTGTGTATGTTCAATCAGCTGTAGACGGAACACCGGCTGCTCGACTCGGGCTGCGCTATGGTGATCGAATCCTAGAGGTTGATGGTAAAGACGCGCGCGAGTGGTCCAGCGAACAAGTGTCGAAGAACGTACGCGGCGGCAAAGGTGAACCAGTCACGATTAAAGTGGATCGCCCCGGCGCAGAACAGGCGATGAACTTTACGATCATTCGCGATTCGGTGCCGCTCCCAACGATTCGTAACGCTTACATCATTCGTCCGGGTACCGGCTATATCGGCTTGACCGGTGGCTTCCAACGATCGAGCGACGATGAGTTGCGCGAAGCAATGAAGAAGCTGGGTTCGCAGGGAATGCGACAGTTGGTTCTCGATCTGCGAGGCAATCCCGGCGGTCTCCTTGATCAGGCCATTGATGTCGCCAGTGAGTTTCTACCGCGTGGTCTCGTTGTTGTGTCTGTGAAAGGACGAACCGAATACAGCGAACCGATAGTCTACAAATCGAACGGTGCAGAACCGGCGACAGTCCCGCTCGTCGTGCTCATTAACCGAAACACAGCTTCAGCTTCGGAGATCGTGGCCGGGGCGATTCAAGATCATGGCCGTGGACTTATCGTCGGTGAGACAAGCTTCGGCAAAGGACTCGTGCAGCGTATTTTCCAACTGCCGTTCAATACGGGTCTGACGCTTACGACTGCGCGTTACTACACTCCATACGGCCGCTCACTTCAGCGCGACTATTCAAGCGGATCGCTGTACGACTACTACACGCGACATGAGAGTGTTGACGATCAAGCTCAACCTTCCGCATCGCCTGACCATCGCAACCTTGAATCACCATTAGCTCTCGCTTCACCGACACCGCATCCAAACACGGGTCCGGCAGTGACAACTGCCGCCGGACGAGTCTTTTACGGTGGAGGCGGAATCACGCCGGATATCGAAGTGCGCGAACCAGCAAACACTCCGGCACGTCTGCGAGTTGCTGAAGCCGCATTTCACTTCACTCGTCAACTGGCGGCAGGACAAGTGGCGACATTGGAGTCGTACAGAGTTGAAAGGGTTCAGTACGGTAAGAATCCGCGTCCGAATGATTTCCCGATTAGTGATCGCGTAGTTGAAGCATTCCGCGAATTCGTGCGCGCTCACCCTGATTTCCAGGTTACGTCAGCGCAGATCGAAGAAGAGCTGGAATTCGCCAAGCTGCGCTTGCGGCAAGAGATCATCACTGCTGGATTTTCCAACGATGCAGGCGCGCGAGTGCTTCTTGATAACGATGTGCAAATCATTCGTGCATTGGATGCGCTGCCTGATGCGAGGCGCTTAGCTGAAAGTACAAAGACCGGAATCTGGCGAGGCTAGTCCGTAATCCCAACCGCCTATCAATAAGCCAGAACGCTGTTGCATTCATTGCTCTAGTTATTTATAGTCCGCTACTCAAGATGCGAAACAATTCGCTGTGCGTTGCGTAACACCGTTCTACTGACCTTTCCAGGGTTAATCGTCCCACTAAGTTTTACCAAAACACGTTCGGTTGAAAGGAACCTCTCGCATGAAAGACAGGTTGCGCTCGGTTTATGATCTCGGGCTGCTCGTTGTGATCCTCTGTGCGGTTGCGTTCGCTACCGTCACTGTCTATTCGCAAAACCAAACCACTTCTCAAACTCCAGCACCGGCTGCGGCGACTCAAACTCCCGCAGCAGCACCGAGTCCAAGCCCGACTCCAACGCCGATCAACTGGTCGACTGACCCATTGTTGAAGCGGTTCGTGTGGCGCGCGATCGGACCCGCAAGCATGGGCGGACGAATCGACGACATCGTTGCAGTCGATTCAAACCCCTACATCATTTATGTGGGTTTCGCGACGGGCGGCGTTTGGAAATCGACGAACAATGGAACCACGTTCCAACCGATCTTCGACACCTATTCCACGCATTCGATTGGAGACATTGCAGTCGCTCCTTCGGATCCAAACGTTGTTTGGGTTGGAACAGGTGAACCTAACAACCGGCAGAGTTCCAGCTTCGGCGACGGGATCTACAAGTCGGTAGATGCCGGCAAAACGTTTACCAAGATGGGTCTGGAGAATTCTCAGACGATCGCACGCATCGTGGTCGATCCCAAAGATGTGAATACGGTTTACGTCGCTGTTCTCGGTCACCTGTTCGGTCCGAATAAGGAACGCGGTGTTTACAAAACGACCGACGGCGGCACCACCTGGACCAACGTGAAGTTCATCGACGAAGACACGGGCTTCACCGATCTCGCGATGGACGCGTCTGACAGTAAGACTCTCTATGCTGCATCTTATCAGCGCCGGCGAACGTCGTTTGGCTTTAACGGCGGCGGACCCGGCAGCGGAATCTGGAAAACAATCGATGCCGGCAAAACGTGGAAGAAGCTCGAGGGCGGAGGTTTACCGGAGGGGTTACTTGGACGAATTGGGTTAGACGTATCGCGCTCAAATCCGAACACCCTTTACGCGCAGATGGAAGTCGGCGCGAGTGCCGGAACCGGTGGCGAGGAACAAACGTTCGGAGGTCAGGCTGGTCCTAGTCCGAGTCCATCGGCATCGGCATCACCGGCAGCGAGTCCAACGCCGCGACCTGCCGGCTCGCCAACTCCTGCACCGGCTGATCCGAAGAAGTCTGGTGTCTGGCGCTCTGACGATAAAGGCCGCACCTGGCGGATCGTCAGCAACGAAAACAATCGACCGATGTACTACAGCCAGATTCGAGTCGATCCGAAGAATCCGGAAAACGTCTATGTTGGCGGATTGAACTTTAGTAAGTCGACCGACGGCGGTAAGACATTCAAATCCCTGCAAGCCGGCATTGCACACAGCGATAACCACGCCATTTGGATCAATCCCAACAATCCGGACCAAATCCTGGTCGGCAACGACGGTGGCTTAAATGTCTCTTACGATCAAGGTGCAACATGGGAATTCGTAAATACCATTCCCGCCGCACAGTTCTACGCGATCAGTGTTGATATGAGAAAGCCGTATTACGTCTATGGTGGACTGCAAGATAACGGCTCGTGGGGTGGTCCAAGTCAAACGCGGAGCAATTTGGGAATCACCAACGCCGATTGGTACCGAGTCGGTGGCGGCGACGGCTTTTATACTCAAAACGATCCAACAGACTACAACATTGTCTATGCCGAATCGCAAGGTGGCGCGATGCAGCGTCTCGATTTACGAACGGGTCGCAGCCAGAGCATTCGTCCTCGCGGGCTGCCGCAACGTAGAGGTGGCGGCCCTGGTGGAAGAGGGCCAGGTGGAGCGGCTCCAGCTGCAAGTCCTTCCCCGGGGGCCTCACCCGGCGCTTCACCGGAAGCAAGTCCGGATCCCGCTGCGCAGCTCGCGGCATTTGCCGCAGCGCAGGGGTTTGGTGGCTTTGGCGGTGCTAATCAACCTTCGAATGTCGTTCCGACACCACCGGCCGGAGAGACCTATCGTTTCTACTGGAACACGCCGCTAGTACTTTCGCCGCACAATCCTCGTCTTGTTTACGCAGGGGGAAACCGTCTCTTCAAGTCACTAGATCGTGGAGATACATGGACGGCAACGTTGGATTTGACCAAACAGATCGATCGAAACACGTTGCCGATCATGGGCGTGCCCGGCAAAGACCCGATGGCTTCCAAGCACGACGGCTATTCCGGTTACGGTTACATCACAACCGTAGCCGAATCTCCGAAGGTGCCCGGCATTCTTTGGGTCGGAACGGATGATGGAAACATTCAGGTCAGTAAAGATGGCGGCACGACCTGGACCAACATCTCAAAGAATGTTCCGGGTATAGGCGAGACATTTCATATTAACCGCGTCGAGCCGTCACACTTCGATCCGGCGGTATGTTACCTCGCCGTCGACGGACACCGGCTTGATGATCTGAAGCCTTACCTGTTCGTCACACGCGACTACGGTGCAACATGGACCAGCCTCGTCAACAACCTTCCTGCATGGGGAACCGTAAACGTTGTCCGTGAAGATACGAAGAACAAGGATCTGCTCTTCGTCGGCACTGAATACGGTCTTTATGTGTCGCTGAACGGCGGTGGCCAATGGAGACCCTTGATGTCAGGCATGCCAACTGCGCGCATCGACGACATCGTCATCCATCCTCGCGACGGAGATTTGATCGCGGGAACACACGGCCGTGGAATTTTCATCCTTGACGACATCACACCGCTTCAACAACTCGCCAGCAAAGTTATGGATTCGGAAGCGCATCTATTCGACGTTCGGCCGGGAACGATCTGGCTAAACGATACACGGTTGGGTAGGTACGTTGGCGGCTCGAAGTTGTTCAGAGGAGCGAATCCTGCACCGGGTACCGCGATCAGCTACTACTTGAAGTCGGCACCATCGAGCGACGTTAAGATCACGATCACCGACTACACCGGAAAAGTCGTCCGCAACCTGACTGGCACTAAAGACGTCGGATTGAATCGGGTTCAATGGAACATGAGAGGTGATCCGATTCAAAGGCCCACTGGCGCCGGTGGCGGCGGCGGCGGCGGTGGCGGCGGTGGCGGTGGCGGCGGCGGTTTTGGAGGTCTATTCAACCTCGGCCTGCCACTCGAAGCCGGCGCTTATAACTTGAAGCTTTCAGTGAACGGGAAGGATTACACAACGAAAGTTGTGATTGAAAACGACCCGGGCATTAATTAGTCCATCTGCAAAAAACGGAAACGCCGCGAGGAAGCATTACTTTCTCGCGGCGTTTTCCAATGGCTCAACATCCAAAGGTTCAAGTGGCATGACATCCAACTCCAGCTGAATAGAGCAACGTGCAATAGATCACGAGAAAAGATTCAACGTACAGGATCATCAGCACTCAACTTCACTGAAATAACTCAAGCTCAGATAAACGCAGTGAGGAAGGGCGGTTTACCCCCGCTGAGATTCATAACACTAACCTTCATTTCTTTATGTGCTTCCTAAGCAATCCTAATTGAGTTGTTTCGATGAAGCTTGAGTGGTGCTGTTTGGTGAGTTTTGAATGTTATGGGTCTTAGCTGGACAGGCCACGCCTTCCCGACACTTACGGAAACAGTTTCAACAGCGTACTCGGATAATCGGTGATGATCCCATCGACACCGAGTGAAATCATTCTCGCCATTTCCTTGGGGTCGTTCACCGTCCATGCATGAACAATCAATCCGCCACTGTGCGCCCTTTCAACAAACCGGGGCGTGATGATCTTTAGCTTGCGCATTCTTGAATGCCACTGAAGTGCGTCAGTTTTTAAGGGGGCACGAACGTTGAGCATATTGTCGCAAATCTGAAAGATGACTATCTCGAGTACAGATGCTGAGGTCGCGACGTTTGGATACTCCCGAAACTCGTGCCGAATTTCCTCGACGACGCTGTCCCAACCCGAAGCGAGCAATACTCGATCGGAGAAACCTTGGTGACGAATCATTTCGGCAACTTTCCTGGCTACCCATCGATCTCTATCCTTGATCTCAAGGTTGACGCGAACGGTGGGATGATCCTTCAGGAAGTCGAACACTTCCTGGAGTGTTGGTATTTCAATCTTCGAGAAAACAGGATTCGTGGCCCAGCGCGCCGCCGCATTAAGCTTTTTCAATTCGGCCAGGCTAAGCTCTCTAACGCGGCCGGTGCCGTTGGTAGTCTCATCTACTTTGCTGTTATGCATAAGGACAATTTCATCGTCCTTAGTTCGTCTAACATCAATCTCAACTACATCGACCCCTAGTTTGATTGCCTGGTCCAAGGCGTAAATTGTCTCTTCAGGCCACTCGCCGGCGCCTCCGCGATGAGCAATCACGTCAGGGCGGTCATGAGGAGCGACGGCAAAGAAGGGCTTCTCGCTAGCGATATTGAAAACCATAGGCTTAATAAGAGTGACCGCGGAAGGCAAAACGTTTCAGAGAAGAAGCTGGGTTAGCTGAGCATTCGGGCAATCACGCATTTAAGGTAATACGTTTCGGGCATTCCGAGCAGTACCGGATGATCTGCTGCCTGCATTCGCTTCTCAACTATTTGTACGCGACGGCGCGCATCAATCGCTGCATCCGCAATGATCTTCAAAAACAGATCCTCCGACACGTGATACGAACACGTGCATGTGATCAAGACCCCACCGGGATTTAGTAGCTTCAATGCCCGTAAATTGATCTCTTTGTAACCGCGAATTGCCGCTTTCAAGCTGCCTCGATTCTTCGCAAAGGCCGGCGGATCCAGAACGATCGTATCAAAACGCTCGCCGCCGGATTCCAATTCACGCAACTCGTCAAACACATTCGCCACGCGAAACTCAATGTTGTGCATTCGATTCAACTCTGCATTTCGTCGCGCGCTCGCGATTGCATCGTCAGAGATGTCGATTCCGGTAACTTGATCGCAAACATCTGCGAGGTGAAGGGCGAACGCGCCGTTGAAAGTGAAGCAATCGAGAGCGCGACCGTAGGAGATAGAGCGCGCCGCTAATCGATTTTCGCGTTGGTCCAGGAACGAACCTGTCTTTTGTCCACCCGACGGCGCCACCAGGAAACGAATTCCGTGCTGAAGGATTTCCAGTTCATCGGGTGCCTGTCCGTGTATGGTCGCCGCGATCAAGGGCAACCCCTCAAGTTCCCGCACACGAGCATCATTTCGCTCAATGACCGCAACCGGCGCAAACAACTCAATCAGAATTTCGCTCAATTGTTGCTTTACCCGGTCGGTACCTTGAGAAAGCGTTTGCAACACGAGCACCTGATCGTAACGGTCGACAATTAGAGATGGCAGTTGATCGCCTTCTGAGTAGATCAGCCGGTAAGCATTCGTATCGGCCGGAATAGTTCTTCTTTGCGCTGCTTCGGTGATGCGTTCGCGCCACCATTGTCGATCTATAGCGTGATTTGTTTGCGTGAGAAAACGCAGCGCGATTTGAGAAGCGTCGCTGTAGAGTGCCTGGCCCACGAAGTTTCCGCGTTCGTCATACACGGCGACAATCGAACCGCCATCAGCCTCGACGTCAACCACATCGCTGCGATAGATCCACAAGTGACCGTGCCGGATCCGGTCCGCACCTCTTTTTGAAACAGTCGCATTGAACACGGCTCGATACTGTGACACAAGATCGTTCCATTCAGCGAGCGTGGCAAACAGTCAGTACCGATACGCGGTAGCGTCGGGTCTTGCGTCGGGTCTAACTCGATCGTGTGGAAAAACGAACCCGACGCTACCGCGTTTCGGTACTGACTGTTTGATATGCTAGGCTGCGTTCGTTCTGGCGAGAGTCATGTCGACCAAACAAAAAGACGAGGGACGCGCGCATTACGAAACGAGTTCGGGGATTGAAATGCCGGTAGACTTCAATCCTTCAAACACGGACCGCGTTGACTACGAAGATGATCTCGGTGCGCCGGGCCATTTTCCTTACACGCGTGGTATTTACCCGAACATGTACCGCGGTCGTTTGTGGACCATGCGGCAGTATGCCGGTTATGCGACCGCCGAAGAATCGAATGCGCGATACAAGTATCTCCTTTCGCAAGGCACGACCGGGTTATCTGTAGCTTTTGATTTACCTACGCAGATTGGTCTCGACTCAGATGATCCGCTGGCGGCCGGTGAAGTTGGAAAGGTCGGTGTTGCGATCGATTCTCTCGACGACATGCAACGTCTGTTTGAAGACATTCCACTCGATCAAGTATCAACCTCGATGACGATTAACGCGACCGCTGCAATTTTGCTGTCGTTGTATCTTGCTGTCGCCCGCAAGCAAAACATCTCCTTGAACAAACTCAGAGGCACACTCCAGAACGACATTCTCAAGGAATACATCGCTCGCGGCACATACATCTATCCCCCAGCGCCTTCTTTGCGTTTGGTGACTGATATTTTTTCGTATTGTGCGGACGAGGTGCCGAACTGGAATACGATCTCGATTAGCGGATATCACATTCGCGAAGCTGGTTCGACGGCAGTACAGGAAGTTGCCTTCACACTCGCCGACGGCATTGCTTACGTCGATGCGGCAATTGCTGCGGGACTAACTGTCGATGAGTTTGCTCCGCGCATTTCATTCTTCTTCAATGCCCACAATAACCTGTTGGAAGAGATTGCGAAGTTTCGCGCGGCACGAAGATTATGGGCCAGAATCATGCGCGAGCGGTTCAATGCCG
>DATJKB010000440.1:0-6160 GCA_035491875.1 Pyrinomonadaceae bacterium
GCCAACTCCAACCAATAGGAGCCTTCGAGCCTTTAGTTTGCTGTTTCCAACGAGG
This sequence comes from Pyrinomonadaceae bacterium, assembly GCA_035491875.1. GTDB lineage: Bacteria > Acidobacteriota > Blastocatellia > Pyrinomonadales > Pyrinomonadaceae > PSRF01. The sequence goes on from DATJKB010000440.1 coordinate 56, forward strand.
TGGAAGTAAGCCGTCTCACCTTCTTTGCCTGAAAACTCCTCAGCATCAAGCGCCGACTTCACTAAGCCGCCAGACAACTCGTCGAGTTTCTTGAGAAATGATTCTGATGTCTTTTCGTTTTTGAAAACTGCAACGGCTAAAGCGTGAACATCGATTTGTTCGTAAGCACTAGCGCTGGCTTCGAATTCCATGTGAGTGTGATCTCCTGATTCTTTTGCTCGATACTCCTCTGTCGCAAAGTTACTCGCGCGATCAGTTCAGAACAGGAGCGAAGCGACTGCCTCGCCACGTGCAGAATCGTCGTAACAGTTAGACAGTCGCTTCGCTCCTGTTCTGAACTGGTCGCTCAACCTCTTGTCATCTGTTTCGCTCTTTCAACTGCGCCCTAGTCTCGCGATCGACTGTCTTGCGTATCTCCGCTTCCCGCTTGTCGTAAAGCTTCTTACCGCGCGCAACTCCTACTTCGACTTTGATACGGCCATTCTTAAGATACACCTGCGTTGGAACGAGGGTCATGCCTTGTTTGACTGAAGCTTCATCCAGTCTTTCGATTTCGCGTTTGTGCAGTAACAGCTTGCGCGTTCTCATCGGCTCATGATTGAGACGATTGCCGTGAGAATACGGTGAGATGTGAGCATTAAACAACCACACTTCGCCCGCTCGCACACCAACGTACGCCTCCTTTAATTGCACCCGCCCATCCATCGCACTCTTAACTTCCGTTCCCGTCAATGCAATACCAGCTTCGTACTTGTCGGAAATATGGTAGTTGTGAAATGCCGCGCGGTTTGCTGCCAGCACTTTCTCTTCTTTGCTCATGCACCACTAACTCGTGGGATATCGTCGAAGCTCATTACTGGGGCGATGAGGATCGTTCGTGTTCAGTCTGGGTTGATCTAACTAATCGTCTCAGTTCACTCCACCCGTCAACTTAAGATCCAGCACGTCGTGACGAGTGATAATGCCAGTTATACGACCATACTCTTCCACTAAAACAGCCGGGCTGGTCTGCAATTTCTTCGTGACGTCTGACGAACTTGCATCGACATCGACGATCGGAAAACTTCCTTCCATCACTTCACTCACCGGCGACGTCAGCAGTTCACGGTTGCGGACGACCTTCGCCAGAACTCGATTCTCACGAAGTGAACCAATAGCTCGACCTTCATCAAGCACGGGAATCTGCGTTAGCCCAAGATCGTCCATCTTCTCCAAAGCATCCGCGACCGTGTCAGTTGAGGTAACCGAGACTAACCCTTTAGGTGCCTGCGGTTTCTTAGTTCCGGTAATCAATCCCGCCGTAATTTTTTGCGGTTCTAACAATCGTTTCTCTTTCAACCATTCATCGGAATGATGTTTGGTCAAATAATGCTCGCCCGTATCGCAGACTATGAAAACCACTATCGCGTTTTCGTCGAGCGTGTTCGCGACGCGTAACGCCGCGGCGAGATTTGTTCCCGTCGAACCACCGCAGAAGATTCCCTCCATTCGTCCTAGCATTCGCGACATATCAAACGAGTCGCGATCGGTTACATTGACCACTTCGTCGACATACTTGATGTGAACGTTGGGTGGCACAATTTCCTGTCCGATTCCTTCGACCAGATACGGTGTAGCTTCGACTATCTTTCCTGTTTCTTTATACGTCTTGAAGATTGAGCCGTACGGATCTGCGCCAATGATTCGTATCGCGGGGTTCTTCTCTTTCAAAAATCTGCCGGTGCCGGAAATCGTTCCTCCGGTTCCGAGCCCAGCGACAAAGTGTGTAATCTTTCCTTCTGTTTGTTCCCATACTTCTGGGCCAGTTGTCCGGTAGTGAGCCTCAGGATTTGCAGGATTCGAATACTGATCGGGATAAAAGGAGTTGGGGGTTTCGGCGGCGATGCGACGCGCCGTCGAAACGTAATGGTCAGGCGTGCCTGGCTTGGCTGATACTGGCGTGATCACTACGTCAGATCCCAGAGCTTTCAAGTATCGCGACTTCTCGACCGACGCTTTGTCAGTCATCACAAAAATGCATTTATAACCTTTGACCGCGGCAGCGAGTGCTAATCCGATTCCGGTGTTGCCGGAAGTTGCTTCAATGACGGTGCCTCCTGGTTTCAGTATTCCTTCTCGTTCGGCCGCCTCAATCATTGCCACACCAATCCGGTCTTTCACGGAAAAGCCAGGATTAAGGTTCTCCATCTTGGCGAATACGTTCGCCTTAACGCCGCGCGCCAATCGGTTGAGTCTAACCAACGGGGTTCGTCCGATCAGACCCAGCACGTTTTCGTGGACTTGCATGATGTCTTCGATTCTCCGCAAGAACGCTGGATTCGTAGAATGTATCTATAACAGAAATGCGAGGCGGGATGCTAACGAGGGCCAAAGATCACGATTTCGGATTTCGGAATGCGGATTTCGGATTTCGTGTGGGTCAACTTAAAGCTTGCTTCGTAAGTCGCACCCACGCACCGGAAATTCGTTTGTCGCTAAACACAAAATCCGAAATCCGCATTCCGAAATCCGAAATCGCCCTAAAAATGTCAGGGCCCGGATGTGCTCTCCCCTTCACATCCGGGCCCCACAAGGCCACTCATCTTACAATGTGTGACCGAACTTGTTGTCGACCGGCTAGATTCGGCTTCGTTCGCTAATTCCGTAAGTCAAAACCGCTGCGCCGACCTTGGGCCATCGCCCTAATAATTACGTCTTGTCTTTTAGCAATGACCATGCCAGACGAGCGACGAGCAAAGAGCCGTGCAGTTTCCCCTGATTTTGAGGTTTCGAGTGTTTCAAGAAGTCGGAAACATCGAAACATCTCGACGATACGGTGTGCCCTGGTTTATAAGAGTCACCTTTTGGGGTAGTAAGCAGAAAAAGACTCCATGCCTGACCGTCAATCGCAAATCCTGGTGCTCGATGCCGCCGAGGTGGAACGGCTGCTGACGATGGACGCCTGTGTTGATTTAATGGCCGAAACGTTAGCTGATTTGGCTCGCGGCATTTTTCATCAGCCGCTGCGAATGGTTGTGCGTCCACCGCAGGCGAAGGGATTGCTGGGCTTGATGCCGGCTTACCGCGCGAGTGGCCCTGCACTATACGGGTTAAAAGCGATCTGCGTGTTCCCGGAGAATCCAAAGATTGATAAGGACGCGCACCAGGGCAGCGTCATGCTCTTCGACGGCGACACCGGTGAGTTACTTTCGCTGATGAATGCATCGCCAATTACTGCAGTCCGAACTGCTGCAGTCTCCGCTGTAGCGACGAGGGTGCTCGCGCGCGAAGACGCGTCTCAGTTAGCGATCATTGGGGCGGGTGTTGAAGCTCGAACTCACCTGGCGGCATTGTCGCGCGTCCGCGCAATTGCACGAACCCGGGTCACTAGCCGAACACGACAAAGCGCGGACAAATTTGTGGAAGAGATGTCGAGTCGTTTTGATTTTCCTATCGAAGCTGTCGATACAGCCGAAGAGGCGTTGGGCGATGCTGACATCATCGTTACGGTTACCAATTCTCTTGAACCGGTCGTTAAGCGCGACTGGATCTCACCAGGCGCACACATCAACGCCATTGGAACGCATTCGCCCGCTTCCAGAGAAATCGATGGAGCAACGATGGGGGCGGCAAGGCTGTTTGTTGATCGACGTGAGTCGGCCATTAATGAAGCCGGCGATTACCTGCTGGCAGTTAAAGAAGGTTTCATTAAGGAAGATAGCATTGCTGGTGAAATCGGTGAGCTGCTGATAGGAGCAAAACAAGGACGCCAATCGAGCGACGAGATAACGATCTTTAAATCACTTGGATTGGCTGTCGAAGATCTCGCGTGCGCGCGGTATTTGTTCCGCGAAGCGCAGAATCAAAACGTCGGAACGTGGGTGAGTTTCTGACGTTACAAATTTGAGCCGCAGATTTACACAGATACACGCGGATAAGAGCTTAGAACTTTCTGCTTTGTAGCTCTCGTTTCCAAAAACTGGGTGATGCCTACTAACTAACAACTAACAACTGCACAAAATACAAATTTCTAAGCTCTTATCCGCGTGTATCTGTGTAAACCTGCGGCTCAATTCTTTTAGATTAGCCGGTCGCCTTCCAGCAAAACCCCATCCTGCCTGTAATGACATCCGCGACTCTGTCGATTGTGCTGCGCGGCTTGCGCAACTATTAAAGCGACCTCAACAGCGTTTCTTAAACCAATCAGACCATCCGACAATTTCGTCGTTCGATAAAACGTCTCGATCTCGTTCCACAGATGACGCAGTTCGCGAATCGCTCGCGAAAGTCGATCGGCGTTTCGCACCAAACCCACGTAGTGCCACATGATGTTTTGGATCGTCTGCATGTCGCCCTGAATCAATGCCGGATCTGGATCGGAACTCAATCCGCTTTCATCCCACCGGGGAATGTCTTCAAACGCGGGACGCTGCGGTGAATTGCTAGATAGCACCTTCTCGACATCTATCGCTGCACGATTTCCCCAAACGAGTCCTTCCAGGAGAGAGGTTGAGGCCAGTCGATTAGCGCCATGAACACCGGTGCAACTAATCTCGCCGATAGCGTAGAGGTTCTCGATGTTGGTGTTTCCCCATTCATTCACGAGCACGCCGCCACAGAAGTAATGGGCCGCCGGCACGACCGGCACGGGCTCGCGGGAGAAATCGATTCCTACTTTCAAACACTGTTCGCAAATGAAGGGGAACCTTTCTCGGATTTGATCACTCGGCATGTGCGACGCGAGATCCAGGAGCACGTGTGAATAACCGTGCGTTTCCATTTCGTGATGAATGGCTCTGGCAACAATGTCACGCGGGGCAAGGTCTTTCCACTCCGGAGAATAGTCAGCCATGAATGGGCGCAGATCGGGTGTCAGCAACACGCCGCCTTCGCCGCGCACCGCTTCGCTAATCAACAAGCCTTCCGCGCCGGGTGCGGCAAGTGCGGTGGGATGAAATTGAACGTATTCCGCGTTTGCGATTCGTGCTCCGGCGCGATGGGCCATTGCTAATCCATCACCACGTGCGCCAGCGGGATTTGTCGTGTTGCGATAGATCCTACCGAGTCCGCCGGTTGCTAAAACGGTTAAGTCTGACAGATATCGATGGACCTTGTTTTCGTTTCGATCGAAAACGTATGCGCCATGGCAAGAGATTGGTTGATAATTATCGAGTGGATCGCGCGAATGATGAGGGAACGTTATCAGATCGACGGCGGTCGCGTTCGTTTCAATTTTTACGTTGTCGCACGTGTCGAGCGCAGCGGACAGTCCTTCCATGATCGCTCGACCAGTAGCATCGCCAACATGAAGTATTCGTCTACGCGAGTGTGCAGCTTCTCTGCCCCAAAGCGGCTCGCCAGTCTCTGCGTGATCAAAGACAACACCGGCGGTCTTCTCCAATACTTCAGATAACAGCGGTGGGCCTTCGGTGGCGAGTATGCGGGCAGCGTGTGGTGAACTGACACCTGCTCCCGCGTCAAGAATGTCCTGCAGGAGGAGGTCGGAACTATCGTCCAAACCGCTGCCGATGATTCCGCCCTGTGCGTATTTCGTGTTTGATTCCTGGGGTTCGCGCGCGCGGGTGATGATGGTTACCTGGCGCGACGGGTTGCGAGCGAGACGAAGAGCGGCAGTTGCTCCTGCAATGCCGCCTCCGATGATGAGAACTTCCATTTCTGCCAATGCGAATCCTCGTCAAAAAAGAAATCATTGGTCAGTTATCATTTGACAGTTATCAATTATCAATTCTCAATTGCGACTCGCCGTGATGCCTGTCGTTATCGACGGCGTACGTCTACGCAAATTGATAATTGATAACTGTCAAATGATAACTGACCAATGATTGGTTTGTGAGCACAGACCAATGATTCCGTCTACCCTATCGCCAGCATCCGCTCCACTGCACGGTACGCCTTGCGGCGGATTTCTTCCTCGATGTGAATCTCGAATTGCTCCTTCTGCAATGCGAGTAGCGTGTCTTCCAGAGTGATCTCGTTCATGTGCGGACAGCGCACGCTACAAAGCCGTAGCATCTCTTTGTCTGGATTGTTGGCTGCAACGTTGTCGCCCATCGAACATTCAGTCAGTAACAGGTAGCGCGGCGCTCTTGTTTTTTCGACGTAACG
>DATJKB010000441.1:0-16029 GCA_035491875.1 Pyrinomonadaceae bacterium
TGACGGATGCGAAACTAACCCGGACAAGGCGTATGCGGCGAACGCCTTTGGCCCGGAGAATCTCGCGCGCGCCAGTCGTGAGGTCGAAGCAGAATTCGTAACGATCTCGACTGACTACGTCTTCGACGGTGAAAAGGGCGCGCCGTACACACAAGAGGATACGCCTCGTCCGATCAGTATCTACGGAGAGGCTAAGTTAGAGGGAGAGCGACGATCCCGAAGTGAATACCCCCGCACCGTGATTGTTCGGACGGGTTTTATTTTCGGAACCGGTGGAAGAAACTTTTTGAGTCGAGTCGTCGACTTGGGCAGGGATAAGAAACCCCTCATGGCGATTTCAGACGCTCTCGGCACTCCGACTTACGCTCGAGATCTGGCTGCACGTTTACGCCAATTGGCTGTTCTGAACGTGTCAGGAGTTTTTCATGTTGTGAATGCTGGTGAGGGCGCGACTTACGAACAATTCTCCCGCGCAGCACTGCGATTCGCCGCGCTCGATGATGGATTGCTCAAAGTGGTTTCGATGAAGTCTCTCAAACGACCGGCGCCGCGTCCGGTAGATTCCCGGTTGGAATGCCTGTTGTCGAAAGCGATTGGACTACGGGAATTACCCGCGTGGGAAGACGGTCTTCGGCGCTTCATCGAAGAGTCGGCCGCGGAGCAACGCACAAGTCCGGTGGTGCATATAAGCAATTGAGCGGTTGGGTTGTGAAGTCACGCCCAATCGTCCATAAACCGCAGGAAAACGAGCAAATGCAACTTGCCACGAGGCCAGTCTCTGCTATTATGCTATCCCCCCAAAACTTTGTAAGCTGAGAGAGTTTGAACGATATGCAAGATAACCGCCTGATGCCTCTGCCTGCCGTAGATCGCGGTATCGACCGACCGCTTCCTGATTTGACTCAGGTCAAGTCCTACGGGCCAGCTGCCAACGAACCTACTCAGTTCCGCGATTACTTATTCGTAATTCTTAAACGTAAGTGGCTTATTCTCAGTCTGTGTTTGGTGGTGACTTCGCTCGTCGCTGTGCAGATGTTCCGTCAGCCGTCGATTTACGAAGCTGAGACAACAATTCGTATCGAACAGCGCAAGAGCAACGTTCTGCAAACCGATAAGTTCATTATCGGCGGACAGCCGGATCCCAATTTTTGGGGAACGCAGCTGAAACTACTTGAAAGCCCGGCGCTGGCACGGCAGGTCGTGCTGACTCTCGACTTACAACACAATCCGGAATTCGTCGGTGCAGGTGCGTCGCAAGGTGGGTTCTTCGCAAAACTGAAATCACTCTTTTCGCGAGAAAAGGCAAAGCCGATCCTTTCTCCGGCTGCGCCGAGCGGTCTCGAGCTGGTGAGCGAAAACAAACTCAGGGAACAGCCGCTCACGCCCCAGGAACTAGCTGCGCTTGAGCCCTACGAAGACATGATCATTGGCAACGAAGAAGTTTCAGGAATCCTGGGGACAAACCTCTTCACCATTAAATACAAGCACAGCAATCCGCAAATGGCGCAGAAGATTGCTAACACCCTTGCTGAGGTATTCGCTTTTAACAACCTCGAGCGATCTACGTTCGGTTCCAACAATGCGCAGGATTTACTTTCGCGACAGATCGCCACGTTGCAAACAAAGATTCGTTATGATCAGGAGCGTCAATTCAATTATGCGCGCGAACACAATCTGTCGCTCTCAAGTGGTCAGAACGTAGACGACCAGCGGCTACAGCAACTCAGTTCCCAGCTTCTCCAAGCACAGAACGACCGCAAAACTGCCCAGGCCGTTTACGACAGCGCGCGTTCGGCGTCCGATCCGTTTTCAATTCCGCAGGTGCAAGCATCAGGGCGCGTGAGTAACCTGCGCGAACGACTTTCTGCTATGAAAGAAAAGCGCGACACGCTCCTTGTCGTTTACACGAAGGAATGGCCGGAAGTTAAGAAGATCGACGCAGCAATAAAACCGTTGGAGGAAGAGCTTAATAGGGCGGCGCAGGAAACCATCGGCATGCTCAAGTCAGCTTATGAAGCGGCGCTGGCTCACGAGAAGAGCATTGAATCGATGTACTCGCAACAGCGTGGCATTACCAGTCAGCAAACACGCGATCAGATTGAGATGGCGCAGATGACTCAGGAGCTCGAGACGAATCGCCAGTATCTCAACACCCTGACACAACGACAGAAGGAGTTTCAGGTCAGCTCGGGAGATCGAGGGAACGAAGTTTCAGTCGAGAACTACAGCCGGTTGGGCAGAGTTGTGGGACCAGCGCGTGCAAGAAACGTGATGATCGCGTTCGTGTTGTCGTTTGTTGCGGGTATCGGACTAGCGTTCTTGCTCCACTTCCTCGACGATACAGTGAAGTCGATCGACGACATTGATCGTTATATACACCTGCCCGCGCTGGGGATGATTCCTTCCAGCAGGAACGCCGGGCGATTGAAGGGCATCTCCTCCAACGCTCCGCCATCCGAGTCTACTGCGTTGGCGATGGTCGATGACGTTCGATCACCCATCGCCGAATCGTACAGACACCTGCGGACGTCTCTCTTGTTGTCGTCTGCAGGCCAACCGCCCAAGACGATCCTGGTAACTTCAAGTCAGCCTTCGGAAGGAAAGACCACAACGGCCATCAACACAGCGTTTATGTTGGCCCAGACTGGCGCGGAAGTATTGATCATCGATTGCGACCTGCGCCGTCCGAGGCTACACGCTCAGTTCGAATTGCCGAACGTGAAGGGCTTAACCACGTGGTTGTCCGGTGAGAAGGATCTCAATTCTCTGATCCAGTCAAACGAAAAAACGCCCCACCTAAAGGTGTTGACGTCTGGACCGGTGCCGCCGAATCCCGCTGAGCTGCTCGGCTCGGAAGAGATGCGCAAACTGCTCGCTCTTTTAAGCGAGCGATTCGCGCACATCGTTATCGATTCGCCTCCGGCGATTTCATTCACCGACGCTTCCATCTTGTCGACAATGGTCGACGGCGTGATGCTTGTGATCCATGGAGGCAGAAGCTCGCGAGCGGTGGTAAGACGCGCGAAGCAGCAGTTGCTGGACGTGGGGGCGAACATCTTCGGCGTTGTCCTGAACAACGTGAGGGTCGAATCACAAGACTACTATTACTCTGGCTACTACTCCCACTATTACTCGGATGGCGAGCAAGACTCTCGAGCATCCGCAGGAGAGACCGCATAAGTGTGGAGGCGGTAAATCACCGCCTCCGACAACTCCGAGCGATCAATCCATCGAATTTATGAAAGTTCCGTTGTTGGATTTACAGGTGCAGTATGTCTCCTTGCAGCACAACGTGCGCGCAGCGATCGCTCGTGTGTTCGACTCGCAGCAATTCGTGCTTGGTCCAGAGGTGGCAGCTCTTGAAAAAGAACTCGCAGCGTATTGCGGCGCGACCGAAGCAGTTGGTTGTGCCAGCGGGTCAGACGCGTTGTTATTGGCGCTGATGGCTTTGGACATTGGACCAGGTTACGAAGTGATAACAACGCCTTTCACTTTCTTCGCAACAGGAAGTGCGATTACTCGTCTTGGCGCGCGACCAGTTTTCGTCGATATCGATCCGGTTACCTACAACATCGACGCTTCTAGAATAGACGCCGCAATCACGTCCTTAACCAAAGCAATCATGCCCGTCCATCTATACGGACAGTGTGCTGACATGGATGCCGTCCTTTCAGTAGCACGCGACAAGAATGTGCCGGTGATCGAAGACGCTGCCCAGGCGATTGGCGCAGAAGATAAAGGACGGCGTGCTGGATCAATGGGACTGGCTGGATGTTTCAGTTTCTATCCCACAAAGAATCTCGGTGGCGCGGGCGACGGAGGGCTAGTCACCACGAGCAACGGTGATTTTGCGTCGCGCCTAAAGAGACTGCGAACGCACGGGGGCTTGACGGAATACGAACACGAAGAGGTTGGTGTTAATAGCCGGCTCGACGCGTTGCAGGCGGCAGTCTTGCGTGTGAAGTTGCCACATCTCGACGAATGGTCAAATATGCGTGCGCAGCGGGCCGCAATCTATTCTGAATTGCTGGAACAGGCAGATCTCGGGTTCGATTTGAAAACACCTGTCGTCCGTCCAAACAACCGTCACATCTTTCATCAGTATGTCGTGCGGGTTCCTCAGCAGCGCGATGCCCTTTCAGATCATCTAAAGAGTCACGATATCGGAACAAAAGTTTACTACCCGATTCCGCTTCATCTTCAGCAGTGTTTCGCGTTTCTGGGTTACAAACCGGGAGATTTCCCCGAGGCTGAGCGTGCCGCTGTAGAGACGATGGCGCTGCCAATGTTTCCGGAAATCACTGATGCGCAGCAGGAATACGTAGTTAAGACAATTCAGAGTTTCAAGCCGTAACTAAAAGCATGCCGCCGAAACTCAGCATTGTTACTCCCTCATTCAATCAAGGTCGCTTCCTTGAAGAGACAATTCTCTCTGTCTTAAACCAGGGATACGAACCGCTTGAGTACATCATCATTGATGGCGGCAGCACCGACGACAGTGTTGAAATAATCAAACGTTACGAAAAACATTTGACGTACTGGGTCAGTGAAAAAGATCGCGGCCAGGTGCATGCGATCAATAAGGGCCTTGAACGCGTGACCGGCGACATCTTTGCCTTCATTAACAGCGACGATGTTTATCTCCCAGGCGCTTTCAACGCAGCGATGGACCACTTCAAAAACCATCCGCAGTCAGAATGGGTTTGTGGCGACACGGTGATGTTTGGTGTGGGACATGAGACACACGTGATCCACTCCGTAATACCGAAGTCAGCGGCACATTGCTTGTGCTGGGCCTACAAGGCGCCGCAGCCTGGTCATTTTTGGAAGATTGAAATTGTACGGTCAGGTTTTGAAGAGCGGTGGAATTACGATTTCGACCACGACCTGTTTATACGTTTATTACTTGAAGGGCACACCTGTGACTATATTCCTGTACCGATCGCGGCATATCGTCTGCACGAAGTAAGTAAGACGGTTGCTGAGGGTCACAGGCAGATTGACGAATTTGACCGCATCGCCGAACACTACGAGGAGCAACTTCAAGGCGCAGACAAGCGTTGGTGTCGAGCTACGCGATACTTGCGACTTTCGTACGCGGCCAGTGAAGCAGGCCGTCGTGCTGAAGGAGCGCGCTGGTTGATGAAAGCGCTGGCGGTTCATCCTGAAGGTTTGAAAAGTCGTCCGTTCTGGGGTTGTCTAAGGAGACTGACAATTTCGGGCGGTTCGATGTGAATGGGGCCACGTTTGTAGCGGCGTGGTCACAATCGGATTTCCAGCTGGCACCCTCACGCGCACCTCTCCAAACGAGGTCCAATCTTCACGTAACCTGTGCTATGAGTGGTCGATGGCCAAGCCCGAGTCAAACGACCCGTCCCGCTGGCAGGCCCCCGTGCTTGCAATAACGGCTGCTCGTACTCTATGTTTTCACTTTCTCATCGTTCGGCTTGATGCCGCCGATATTCAGCGGAAAACATTTCCATATTCTAGAAATCACGGAGACTTGCGTAGATGACAGAGCGGGCTAGAGTTTTGGTGACGGGCGCGGGTGGGTTCATTGGACATCACTTGACTAACTACCTAGTCGATCGCGGCTACTGGGTGCGCGGTGTTGATATCAAAGAGCCTGAATACGAATCGACAAGGGCGAATGAGTTTCTCCTTTCCGATCTCTCCGACCCTGGTAATTGTCTGAAGGCGACCAAAGACGTCGACCAGGTTTACGGTTTGGCGGCGAACATGGGTGGTATCGGCTTCATCGAGAACAACAAAGCCGTCATTGTTCGCGACAACACTTTCATCAACTTGCATACGATCGAGGCGGCGAGAATCAACGGCGTGAAGCGGTATCTCTACACGTCAAGCGCCTGCATCTATCCCGGCTATAAACAGAAGGAAACTGACGTCACGCCTCTAAAAGAATCTGATGCTTATCCTGCCGATGCTGAAGACGGTTACGGTTGGGAAAAGCTCTACATGGAACGTGTGTGCCGTCATTACACGGAAGACTTTGGTCTCGACACCCGTGTCGTGAGATTCCATAACATCTTTGGACCGCTCGGCACGTATGACGGCGGTCGCGAAAAGTCGCCCGCAGCAATCTGTCGCAAAGTTGCACTCGCGAATGATGGTGACGAGATTGAAGTTTGGGGTGACGGCGAACAGACACGATCTTATTGCTACATCGACGACTGTGTTGAAGGTATCTATCGCCTGATGCAAAGCAATCATCGCGAGCCGATCAATCTGGGTCAGGATCGGATGATCTCGATCAATGAGCTGGTCGACATGGTTTCGAAGATCGCCGGTAAGCGAATTGGTAAGCGATACGATCTAACGAAGCCACAGGGCGTGCGAGGTCGCAACAGCGACAACACACGGCTGCGAGAGGTTCTTAATTGGGAGCCGACGATTTCACTCGAGGACGGGCTTGAACGGACTTATCTCTGGATCGCCGGTGAAGTCGAAAAGTCGGCGAAGCCCCTTGAGGCAGGCGCGTTGACTTAATCAGATTGGCCTTTACCCCGCTCTAGTTTCAGGTTCTCTCAAGTTTGAGTGGAATTGTGAGTTGAGCGGGGGTAAACCACCCTTCCTAACTGTGATTATCGCGGCTTGAGTTATGTCCTGAAACTTGACCGCTATGTTTTTGGACGTTGAGCTCTTCCCCGTCAGGTCAGACAGACAAAGTCGGATTCAACCGTTGATTTAGTTTGAAGGTTACCTTGGGAACAACCAAACGGCGTTCTTATCGCGTCGAGCGAGAATTCGGACTGATCGTTGGCGGTGTTCTGATCCTGTTATCAGCGTGGTGGTTTTATCGTGGCAAGTTTGCCACAGCCACGCAGATTATCTTGCCAGTCGGAAGTTTGTTGGTGCTGCTGGCTTTGGTCTGGCCTCGATCACTCGTAATTCCAAATCGAGGTTGGATGGCGCTGGCGGGTGTCCTATCGTTCATATCCACGCGCGTTATCCTGGCCGTCGTCTTTTTTCTGATACTGACCCCGATTGGATTAATCAAGAGAGCAATGGGCTGGGATCCCTTGCACCGGCGTGCGCAAAAAGGCGAATCGTATTGGCATCCGTATCCGCAGCGACAACAGGATCCGCGACATTACGAAAAGATGTATTGATGAACATTCAGAAGGACGATGTCTAAATTATTAGTCATAAGCGAACTCTGGCAGTTCATGCAGGAGAACAAGAAATTCTGGCTGGCCCCGATCGTAGTAACACTTGTTCTGGTGGGCTTGCTCCTGGTCGTAGCCAAGAGTTCCGCAATAGCACCGTTCATCTACACTCTCTTTTAGCAAGGCTGGTCGCGTTCAGGTGGTAAGCATTCTTGGAATATCGGCGTTCTATCACGATTCCGCGGCTTGCCTGGTAGTCGATGGCGACATTGTCGCGGCCGCGCAAGAAGAACGTTTCAGCCGCATCAAACATGACTACAGATTTCCCGCAGGCGCCACTGGTTACTGTCTAAGGGAAGCGAACCTCTCGGTAGCCGATCTCGACTACGTCGCCTTCTACGATAAGCCTCTATTGAAGTTTGATCGTCTTCTCGAAACGTATCTTGACTACTCTCCTTCAGGATTCAGTTCATTTCTGAAGTCAATGCCGCTCTGGATGCGAGAAAAATTATGGATGCCCGATCTGATCAGAACCGAACTAGGAAAGGTCGAAGGCGCCGATGATGAGCGGGAGGCAAAGAAGTACGGAAAGCGATTCAAGTGGAAACTCCTGTTTGGTGATCATCATGAAAGCCATGCGGCTAGCGCTTTCTATCCATCGCCCTTCGAGCACGCCGCGATCCTTACTATCGACGGTGTCGGCGAGTGGGCTACCAGTTCAATAGGAATTGGCAAAGGCCACGAAATAAAGCTGCTCAAAGAACTTCGTTACCCTGACAGTTTGGGGCTTCTTTACAGCGCGTTCACTTACTACACCGGCTTCAAAGTAAACAGCGGTGAATACAAAGTCATGGGCCTCGCGCCCTACGGTGAACCCACGTACGTGCCCGCAATCAAAGACAAACTGTTAGACATTCGCGACGACGGCAGTATTCGAATGAACCACGAATACTTCAGCTACTCGCAAGGGTTGCGCATGACCAACGGCGCGTTTGACAAGATCTTTGGTGGGCCGCCTCGCAAGCCGGAATCTAAGCTGTCGCAACGAGAAATGGATCTCGCCAGAAGCATCCAGGTGATAACTGAAGAAGTGATGCTGAAGATGGCCCAGTATGCACACGAGGTAACTGGCGAGAAGCGGTTGTGCATGGCCGGTGGCGTGGCGCTGAATTGTGTAGCGAACGGGCGAATTTTGAAGGAGCTGCCGTTCGACGACATTTGGATTCAACCGGCCGCCGGCGATGCAGGCGCTTCGCTCGGCATTGCGTTAGCAATCTGGCACCGGTACCTGGGCCACGAACGAATAAGTTCGGAGCAGCTTGACGTGTGGCGATCGACTCGCTTTGCCGGCAACGGTTCGTCGTCGTATGCCGATAAGATGAAGGGTTCATACCTCGGGCCGCGATACACAGAAAGAGAGATCGAGACGTTTCTGGGTTCGAACAAATTGCCTTACCAGAAATACTCGGTGCAGGAGTTGCCGGAGAGAGTCGCCCAATTATTGGCTGCAGGCAAAGTTGTAGGATTACACCAGGGCAGAATGGAGTTTGGCCCAAGAGCCTTGGGCGCGCGCAGCATCATTGGCGACGCGCGATCTCCGCAAATGCAGTCGTTGATGAATCTAAAGATCAAGTATCGAGAGAGCTTCAGACCTTTTGCGCCGAGTGTGCTGCGCGAACACATGTCTGAATGGTTTGAGTTAGACACCGACACGCCGTACATGCTTTTCGTCGCAGATGTCGTGCAACAGAAGCGACGTGCGATCGGCGAAACGGGGAAGGCGTTGTGGGGAATTGAGAAGCTAAATGTTGCTCGCTCGGAGATCCCGGCAGTTACGCATGTTGACTATTCGGCGCGCATACAGTCAGTGCGCAAAGAAACGAATCCACTCTACTGGGAAATAATCGAGGCGTTTAGACAGCAGACTGGATGCCCGGTCATCGTCAATACCAGCTTTAATGTCAGGGGTGAGCCAATCGTCTGTACACCTGAAGACAGTTATCGATGTTTCATGAGAACTGAGATGGATTACCTGGTGTTGGAGACGTGTGTTCTTAGCAAAGAAAACCAACCGCCGTTCAAGGACAAGACTGACTGGAGATCGCATTTCACGCTCGATTAATGATGATTCGCTCGTGTAGCCTTGTCGAAAACTGCTCTGGCAAATAGTTTGATGATAAAGATTAGTGTCGCAATACCGGTTCGCAATGAAGCGAACAACATCCGCCGCCTGATCGAGCGACTGCTCAGTCAAACTCGGCCCCCTGACGAAATAGTAATAACTGATGGCGGTTCGACTGACAATACAGCCGAGATCATCACAGAATTTATAGACAACGGATCCCCAGTGCGATTGATCCGTGCTGGTGAAGCTTTACCGGGTCGTGGTCGCAATCTTGCAGCGTCTGTGGCCACCAACGATTGGATAGCATTTATCGATGCTGGTATTGAGCCGGCAAAAGATTGGCTTGAACTCTTGTCGTCAACGGTCGAAAACGATTCGACTGTCGATGTGGTTTACGGTGAGGTTGAACCGATTATTGATTCGTTCTTTGCGGAGTGCGCTGCAATCACGTACGTGCAGCGTGCCGATATTACGCGTCATGGATTCATCGCGTCGTCATTGATGAAGCGCAGCGTTTGGAAATCTGTTGGAGGCTTCCCTGAAGATTTGCGTTCGGCGGAAGATCTTCTTTTCATGGAGCAAATAGAAAGAGCGGGATTCAACTACACACGTGAGCCTCGCGCAGTGGTGCACTGGCAGTTGCAACGAACGTTCGCGAGCACAACAAAACGATTCATAGTGTACGCGCGAAATAACATGCGCGCAGGACTCTGGCGTCGATGGCAGAGACCGGTTTTCAGTCGTTATCTGATGCTCGTTGCCCTCGCGGCCGTCATTCTCTTAGTGTCACCTAAACTGATCTGGTTACCGTTTGGATTGTGGTTACTGATGTTGCTGGCGCGTGCGATCGTTGCGATCCGTCGGAACGGTGCCCGTTATCCTGCAGGTGCTGGACGCAATTTCAAGCGCCTGGTGATAGTGATTCCCCTGCTGGCGACTCTGGACGCAGCTGCATTTATCGGTAGCATTCAATGGCTGTTCGTTGACTGGTTCCGAGGACAACGCAAGCCAGCCGTGGAGGCCAGGAATGGGGCTTGAGGACCGACGCGTCTTGTTCATCTCTTACAATGGCATGCTGGAGCCATTGGGCCAAACACAGGTGATTCCGTACCTTCGTGAACTGGCGAAACGCGGCGTGAAGTACACACTTCTGAGCTTTGAAAAGGCGAATGCGTTTGCGGCCCAGGGAAAACTCCGTGCCGAAAATCTAAAACGAGAGTTGCTGGCCCAAGGTATTGAATGGCATTCGCTGCGATACCACCAGCGGCCATCGTTGCCCGCAACACTTTTCGACGTGATGGCCGGTATCCGGTATGCCGGCCGATTGGTTCGCCGCAACAGAATTGAATTAGTCCATGCTCGCGGGCACATACCCGCAACGATCGGCCTCGCCTTAAAAAGCAGGTTTGGGATCAAGATGATATTTGACCTCCGAGGCTTGATGGCTGAGGAGTACGTCGATGCGAACCATTGGTCTGAAGGCGGCGTGCGTTATCGGATTACGAAGCAGGCTGAGAGGCGTATCCTTGCTGCTACGGACGCGATCGTAACGCTGACCGAGCGAATCTGGCCGATAATCAAAGAGTGGGATGGGTTGCAATCGCGGAAAGTTGATCATGCGGTCGTACCTTGTTGCGTAGACCTGTCGTTGTTCAGATTTAGTGACGCCGATCGAGCACGTCGACGCGCAGAGCTGGGACTCGGCGATCGTTTGACCCTCGTTTACAGTGGGTCTCTTGATGGATGGTATTTGACTGAGGAGATGGCTGACTTCTTCGCTTACGTAGCGGGAAGACGAAGCGATGCACACTTGCTTTGGCTTACCACCGGCCGTCCAGAACGAGTACGCGAGTTGATGGCGGCTCGTGGTATCACCGAGGATCAGTTTACGATGCGGTCGGTTGCAGCGAGTGACGTGCCGTCGTATCTTGCTGCGGGCGATGTCGGCTTGTCGTTTATCAAGCGTTGTTTTTCAAAGATCGCGTCTTCGCCAACCAAGAACGGCGAGTATCTGGCATGTGGGCTTCCGCTGATAATAAATGCCGGCATTGGTGATTCGGATTCGCTGGTAACGGACTGGCGAGCTGGAGTGTTAATAAATGAGCTGGATCGGAAGAGTTTCGATCGTGCTTACAATGAACTCCAGGCATTTATTACTAACGGCGCGAAAGCTAAAGCTCGCCGAGTGGCAGAGAAGCTTTTTGATTTAGAAGCGATCGCGGGACAGCGGTACGCTGACTTGTACGAGAAAGTGCTAAACGGGTGAACAAGGTGTTGACAGACAAGATCTTCGAAACATTGCGTTGTCCGGCTTGTGAGGGACGCCTGCATGCGATTGGTATGGATCTTCAGTGCGTCTCATGCCGCATGACGTTTCCAGTCATAAACGATATTCCGCGGATGTTATTGCCCGGGATGCGGGAGCCTTTACTCGAAGACAGGGCCGCGAGCGTCCACGATGAAAAGCAGGTACAAACCGCTTTGAGTTTCGGATATGAGTGGCAGCGGTTTCCCGAGATGTACGCGCAATGGGAGAAAAACTTTCGCGATTACATGCAGCCGCACGACCCTTCGTTTTTTAAAGGAAAGAAAGTGCTCGATGCCGGCTGCGGAAACGGACGCTTCGCGTACTATGCAGCGAAATATGGCGCGGAAGTTTGGGCCATTGACCTCGGGCCGGCGATAGAAGTTGCTCAGCTGAACACTCAAGGTGCCGGCGACGTCTTCGTTGTCCAAGCGGATCTTCACAAGCCACCGTTCGCGCGTGAGAGCTTCGATCTCATCTACTCGCTAGGGGTTTTGCATCACCTGCCCGATCCGGAAGAAGCCTTTCACCACCTCTTGCGATATTTGAAACCAGGCGGCACCGTTCAGATCTACTTGTATTGGCGGCCTGAGCGAAAGCCGATCAAAGCGGCATTGTTGAACTTCGTCTCTTTAGTTCGAAAGCTCACGACGCGGATGCCTCATTCGGCGGTTTACGCGCTGGCATATCCAAGCGCGGTTGCAGCTTTCGTCCTTTTTGTGTGGCCTTACCGATTGATGCGGCGCTTTCCAACGCTTCGGAATGTTGCGGAACAGCTGCCGATGAAACAGTACGCCGACTTACCGTTTCGCGTGTGCGTGAATGATCAGCTCGATCGTTTTTCCGCGCCAATCGAATTTCGCTATCGACGTGCAGAAGTCGAAGGATTACTCGGACGCGGATCATTGGAGTCCATCGATGTCGCGCCAAACTACGGTTGGGTTGGAACCGGAAGAAAGGCCGGTAAGATTACCGAACCTTCCGTACCAGGTAAGACAAATACGAAGCCGTCGATAACAATAAGTTCGACCGCAGAGCCGCCGCGACGCCAGATTCGCGTTTTGGCTTTGGTGCCTAATCTGTACGACACCTCGCCAGGCCAACGATACCGCATTGAGCAATGGGCCCCGATTCTGGAAGAGCGCGGTGTCGAGATCACCTACGAACCATTCGAGGATGAACAGCTACACTCCTTGTTATATAAACCTGGACTTCTGCCACAAAAGCTTACCGGGGTAACGCGTGGATTTATCCGACGGCTTTCGGACGTCAGGAGAGCGCACCAGTTTGATGTTGTCTACGTGTTCCGCGAGGCGGCGCTGCTCGGGCCCGCATTTTTTGAGCGACTTGTCTATCAAACACGCGTCCCGATCGTTTTTGATTTCGACGACGCTATTTTTGTTTCCTATCGCAGTCCGTCGAACGGATATTTGAGTTATCTGAAGTTCGCAGGAAAGACTAAAAGTATCTGCCGGATGGCCGCCCACGTAATGGTTGGCAACCCGTATCTCGCTGAATACGCACGCCAGGTGAACGATCACGTCACGGTAATTCCAACGACTATCGATACTTCTAAGTATCAACTATTACCGAGAAGACAGTCGGACGTTCCCGTCATCGGTTGGACTGGTAGTCACAGCACGGTACAACATCTCGACACGCTTCGCGGGGCGCTTCAGAAATTAGCTAAGTTGCAATCATTCCGCTTGCGCGTAATCGGAACGCCTTACTACAAGATCGAGGGTGTTGATGTTGAGGCGGTGCACTGGAAATCGAGCACTGAAGTCGAAGACCTATCGTACGTTGACATCGGGGTAATGCCGCTGCCGAACGACGCGTGGAGTAAAGGAAAGTGTGGCGCGAAGGCGTTGCAGTTCATGGGCCTTGGCATTCCCACAATCTGTTCACCAGTCGGCGTCAATACGGAGATCATTCAGGACAATCAGAATGGTTTGTTAGCCGATTCTGAAGATGAATGGGTTGAGAAGATGAGTCAGCTAATTAAATCACGCGAGATGCGAGAGCGCCTCGGCCAGGCGGGACGTCAAACGGTGGAGGAAAGGTACTCTGCTAAGAGTCAAGCACCTCGAGTCTACGAAATCTTCAAGTCTGTTCTTCGACGTGCGGATGCGAAGGTCGACACGTTCGTGCAGTCGACCTCCGCAGCAACTTCAAAACTGACCTGATTGGTTTATGTCTAAGACCGTACTTGTTACCGGCGGCGCCGGTTTCATCGGCTCACATTTAGTCGAGGCATTGTTGGCTGCGGGGTGTCGCGTCCGCGTTCTTGATGCATTAGTCTCGCAGGTCCGAGCTTGCTGTCGTGGGTCAAGGAGCAGGCTGCGAAAGATCGGGTCGAACATGCGACGACAGCCGAACTTGAAAGTCGGCAGCTTGTCCGCTGATTGCTAACGAATGCGACGCACCAATCGATTTCGGCTCTTAATGTTGGCTTTAATCGCCATTCTCCCCACCTTCTTAAAAAAGCCGCTGTATCGAATGTTCTTTGGATACCGAATAGGCAAGCGTGTCCGCATCGGTCTTAGTCTGATTGATGCCCGGGAATGCTCGATAGCTGACGATGTCAGCATCGGTCATCTCAATGTATTTACGCAGATTCAGTCACTCACAATTGGAGATCATGTGCGCATCGGACACCTGAATATCTTTCGCGGGGGTGATGAGGTGAGTCTGGGCCGGTACGCTGAGGTAATTCGATTGAATGAGATAAACTCAATTCCAGAACCTGACGTAGTGAACAAGACCGACCCCAGATTTTTGCTCGGCGACGGCAGTATCGTGACCACCGGACATAAGATAGACTTTACTGACCGAGTCGAGATTGGAAGGCGAACGATCATCGGTGGCCGTAACTCATCGATCTGGACTCATAATCGCCAACGCACCTTGCCGATCACAATAGGCTCGTTCGCCTACGTTGGTTCTGAGATACGGATGGCTCCGGGAAGTAAAATTCCGTCACGTTCAATCGTCGGCATGGGTGCTGTAATTACATCTGCACTCGATATCGAAAATACGCTCATCGGTGGAGTTCCGGCCAAACCGATAAAAGATCTTAGTTCTGAAGATAGGTTCTTAATTGAACGTAAAACGCGGCTCGACTTACCTGATGAGGTTTGAGGATTTGTCGCGTTCGCTGTTAAGTAGTTAGACTAGTTTCCATGAATGCTGCGCTCAGTGTCGTCCTGCTTGCGGTCTACGGTGCCGTTCTGTTTATCGCCCCAGACAAAGCTCCGGGTGCGCTTGTGACCTGTTCTGTGCTTTGCCTGGTAAGTCTGCTCTTTTTATCTCGTCATGAAGAACGAACCTTCTTGATACGTCTGTTCGCCGCTGCCTTAATCATCCGACTGGTTGTTGGAATCATAATCTTCTCCGGTCGAATGGAGGAATTCTTCGGCGGTGACGCTAATACGTACGATCTTTACGGATCTTCATTAATTGAATCATGGGGTGGAGATGCATTTCACAAAGCATCTTATGAGCGTTTTGTAAGCTCAGGAGTCGGCGCCTGGGGAATGATTTACCTTGTAGCGGGTATCTATAAAGTCGTAGGCCACAACATGCTTGCAGTTCAATATCTTAATGCGGTAGTGGGGGCAGCGACAGCCGGCGTCATCTTTCTGATCGCGGAACATCTTTTCAACAACATGCGAGTGGCGAAATTGGCAGCGGTGCTTACAGCTTTCTTCCCTTCACTAATACTCTGGTCATCACAAGCACTAAAAGATAGCTTGATTGTAATGGCCCTGGCGTTGGGAATGCTCGCAACGCTCCGACTAATGAAGAAGGTAACACTGCGATGGATGGCCGTATTGACGGGGTGTCTTCTAATACTGATGTCATTCCGTTTCTATATCTTTTACATGATGGTGGCTTCCGTTGTCGGCGCCTTCGTACTGGGAATGAAGGCTTCGAACGCTGAAGCATTCTTACAGCGATTCGTGGCAGTCGCACTTATAGGACTGGCGATGACCTGGTTTGGCGTCTTACGGTCCGCAACTCAGCAGTTCGATAGGTATGCCAATCTGGAAGCGATACAACGCAGTCGTTCGGACATGGCGCGAACAGGCTCCGGATTTGGAAAGGACGCCGACGTTCGCACCACCTCGGGCGCTTTAACCGTCATTCCCGTAGGACTTGTCTACCTAATGTTCGCACCGTTTCCCTGGCAACTCGCGTCGTTGCGACAGAGCATTGCGTTACCTGAAATGGTCGTTTGGTGGTGCTGTTTCCCGCTTCTAATCTTAGGGTTGTGGTACGGACTAAAGCATCGATTGCAGCAGATTTCACCAATTCTAATATTCACGTCCATGTTGACGCTGGCTTACTCGCTGTTTCAAGGCAATGTGGGTACTGCTTACCGGCAGCGGTCGCAGTTGCTGGTCTTTTACTTTATCTTCGTAGCCGTTGGAGCAATTCTCCTCAAAGAACGAGCGGAAGACAAACGACGC